>NZ_JBQQBO010000011.1:0-233726 GCF_052246905.1 Saccharopolyspora antiqui | reverse complement strand
CCCCGCGGCAGCCTGGCGGCCGCCACGACCGGTGCGGACGCCGGCTGGTACCGGCGACCGGGCCTGCTGGCCGGTATCGCCCTGGTCCTGATCATCATCCTCAACATCACCTTCGGCTAACCCCCACCCACACCCTCTTGGTAAGGAGGCCCCCATGACCGACCACAACGGCACGAAACACACCGCAGGCGCCTTCGACATCCGCACCGTGATCGCACTGCTCTTCGCCATCTACGGCATCGTGCTCACGATCACGGGGTTCGTGCAGCCAGCCGCCGAGGTGGAAAAGGCGGCAGGGGTGAACATCAACCTCTGGGCCGGGATCGGCATGATCGTGTTCGCGGTCGTTTTCGTGACCTGGGCCCGGCTGCGCCCGATCTTGGTGCCCGACGAGCCCGCGGAAGGATCCCCCGCGGAAGGATCCAACGGGCAGTAGCGAACACCCGGTGTAACGGCGCCCGCACCCTTGGGTGCGGGCGCCGTCGGCTTTCCGGCGGATCCGCAGGTTCCCGTCCCCAGCACGCAATTGGCTCGATAGTGTGATCGACGTGTTCCGACCCGTGACCTTGATCGCCGCGCTGCTCAGCGTGCTGGCCGTGGCCGGTTGCGCCTCGGCTGCCGGGATGGAGAAAACGACGTCGTCCAGACGCACCGTCGAGCTGCCGAAGTACGACCTTGAGAAGCCGGAGCCGCTGGACCAGGCCTTCGCGCCGAACCGGCTTCGCGGGATCGACGTGTGCGCTACGTTGCAGGCCGCCAATCTCGGCCAGTACGGCACGCCCGCGCCGGATTTCACCCCGGACGGTCTCGGGACCTGCGCGAACTACATGACTGACCGCAACGGCAAGGAATTCGACGTCACCCTCTACTTCGATTCCGAGGTGACCGACCCCTCGACGCACCGCATCGGCGGATTGCCCGCCGAAATCTCCGACAACGGCTCCGACACCTGTTTCGCACGAGCCGCTTACACCGGGGCCGAGCCAAGGCTGTTCGCCGCGCCGCGCGGGTTTGAGATCCAATTGCGCGGGGAACAGGATGATGTGTGTTCACCGGCGGTGCAGATCCTGACCGATGTCGTCGACATCGTGCGGACGAAGCCGCCGATCAGCACCCGCGTGTCGGGCAGCCTGGCCGGGTTCGACCCGTGCGGAGTCGCCGACCCGGCCGCGGTTCGCGACGCGATGATGGGCGCCACCCCGGATTCCACCGGCGGCGAAGGGCTCTACGGGTGCGAGTGGATCGCCGACAACGGTGTCTCGGTGGAGGTGAGCTTCAACGTCGGCAGCGTGCAGAGCAGCGATCAGCCGGGGCTGGATCTCTCCGGTGTGCCTGCCGTGGTGGTGCCCTCCGACGATCCGCCCACCTGCGAGATCGAATGGGAGCACCGCCAGAACGCCAACCAGGTGGGCGACAGCGAGTACGTGCACGTCGAGGTGATGAACATGGACAACATTCCGATGGATACCTGCGCGAACGCCGCCAATCTGGCGCAGCAAGTGCGGGCCAAGCTGCCGACCGCGTGACGATCCCGGTCGGCCACCGGATTCCGTAGGCTGCACGATGACAACGAGCGACGTAACGGTGGGAGGCCGGAGATGACGCAGACCGCCCGTGACAACGTCGAGATGTCCGACGCGGCGACTGCGAAGTCGCCGACGTTCGAATCGATCGACCCTCGCACCGGCGAAGTTGTGGGGCAGCATCCGGTGCACGACGCGACGGAGGTCGGCGCGCTCGTGGCCGCGGCGCGCGAAGCCCAGTCGGAGTGGGCCGAGCTCGGTTTCGCCGAACGCAAGCAGTGCCTCGACGCGTGGCGCAAGCTGCTGTCGAAGCGCGTCGACGAGCTGGCGGGCGTGATCTGCGCGGAAACCGGCAAACCGCTCGACGACGCCAGGTTGGAACTGATCCTGGTGATCGACCACCTGCATTGGGCGGCTGGCAACGCGGAGAAGGTGCTGCGCCGCCGCAAGGTCTCGGCCGGGGTGTTGATGGCCAACCAGAGCGCCACCGTCGAGTACCTGCCGTTCGGGGTGGTCGGCGTGATCGGGCCGTGGAACTACCCGGCGTTCACCCCGATGGGCTCGATCGCCTACGCGTTGGCCGCGGGCAACGCTGTGGTGTTCAAACCCAGCGAGCTCACCCCCGGTGTCGGGCTGTGGCTGGCCGACAGCTTCGCCGAAGCGGTGCCCGAGCACCCCGTCTTCCAGTTGGTGACCGGTTTCGGGGAGACCGGTGCGGCGCTGTGCACGTCAGGCGTGGACAAGGTCGCGTTCACCGGTTCGACCGCCACCGGCAAGCGGGTGATGGCGGCGTGCGCGGAGAACCTGACCCCGGTGCTGGTCGAGTGCGGCGGAAAGGACGCCCTGATCGTCGACGCCGACGCGGACCTGGGTGCCGCCGCCGATGCGGCGGTTTGGGGTGCGATGTCCAATGCCGGGCAGACCTGCATCGGCGTGGAGCGGGTCTACGTCGTCGACGCGGTCGCCGACCGATTCCTGGAGATGGTCACCGAGCGGGCCGGGAAGCTGCGGCCGGGCGGCGAGCCCAGCGCCAACTTCGGCCCGATCACGATGCCGTCGCAGGTGGATGTGATTCGTCGCCACATCGACGAAGCGCTGCAGCGTGGCGGAAAAGCGCTGGTGGGTGGCCAACACTCGGTTCGGCCGCCGTTCGTCGAGCCCGTGGTGCTCACCGACGTGCCGGAGGACTGCGCCGCGGTCACTGAGGAGACCTTCGGGCCGACGATCGTGGTGCAGCGGGTTCGCGACGCCGACGAGGGTGTGGCCCGCGCCAACGACTCCCGCTACGGCCTGGGCGCCGCGGTGTTCTCGCGGGCGCGGGGCGTGGAGCTGGCGCGGCAGCTGCGCACCGGCATGGTCTCGGTGAACTCGGTGATCGCTTTTGCCGGGGTGCCCGCGTTGCCGTTCGGTGGTGTCGGCGACTCCGGGTTCGGCCGGATCCACGGTGCGGACGGACTGCGCGAATTCACCCGACCGCAGTCGGTGACCCGGACCCGGTTCCGGATGCCGCTGAACCCGATGACCTTCAGCCGCTCGAAGGGCACCGTCCGGCGTCTGGTGCGTTTGGTCCGGTTGGTGCGCGGGCGCTGATCCACTCGGTGTTCAGGCCGGGCTTGCGTCGCGGGTGACAGGAAGGTTCCCTTGCTCTCGCAGCCCCGGGCGGGCGCCGGGATGCGCGAGGGGGGACTTCGCGGGCACATTTGATCGCGCCAGCCCCCGTCGGTCGACGCCCGGACGTCGGCGGTCGGCGCAGCAGGCAAGGAGGCCTTTCGGGTGAAGAAGATCATCAACGATCCGGCGAACGTGGTCGCGGAGTCGCTGCGGGGCATGGCGGCGGCGCACCCCGAGCTGCTCCGGGTCCGCACCGATCCTGCGGTGATCGTGCGGGCGGACGCCCCGGTGACCGGCAAGGTGGCGGTCGTTTCCGGCGGTGGCTCCGGGCACGAGCCGCTGCACGGCGGGTTCGTCGGGGCCGGGATGCTTGCCGCGGCTGTGCCGGGCGCGGTGTTCACCTCGCCGACCCCCGACGCGGTGCAGGCGGCGATCGATGAGACCAACGGCGGCGCGGGCGCGCTGCTGGTGGTCAAGAACTACACCGGCGACGTGCTGAACTTCGAGACCGCGGCCGAACTCGCCGGGATCGACGGCGTTGACGTGCGCAGTGTGATCGTCGACGACGACGTGGCCGTGAAGGACTCCACGCACACCGCGGGGCGGCGCGGAGTGGGCGGCACGGTGATGGTGGAGAAGATCGTCGGCGCGGCCGCCGATAGCGGCGCGGACCTCGACCGCTGCGAGGAGCTGGCCAAGCGGGTGGTGTCCCAGGTGCGGTCGATGGGCATGGCGTTGACGGCGCCGACGGTGCCGCACGCCGGGCAGCCGAGCTTCGACCTCGACGCGGACGAGATGGAGATCGGCATCGGTATCCACGGCGAACCCGGCCGAGCGCGAGTGCCGTTGACCTCGGCCGAGGACATCGTGCAGCTGTTGCTGGATCCGATCGTCGAAGACCTGCCGTTCACTTCCGGCGACGACGTCCTGCTGTTCACCAACTCGATGGGCGGGACCCCGCTGCTGGAGCTTTACCTGGCGCACGGCATCGCCGAGCGGCTGCTGGCCGAGCGGGGCATCCGCGTCCAGCGGCGACTGGTCGGCCCGTACGTCACGAGTCTGGAGATGCAGGGCGTGAGCCTGACGCTGCTGAAGCTGGACGACGAGCTGACCGAGCTCTGGGACGCGCCGGTGCACACCGCGGCGCTGCACTGGTGAGGGAGAACGCCAGATGGGTTGCACTGCACACGACGTGATCGTCGCTCTGCGGGCGGGCGCGGCAACCGTCGCCGAGCATCGCGATGAGCTGATTCAGCTGGACCGGGAGATCGGCGACGCCGACCACGGCGAGAACATGGATCGCGGTTTCCGCGCCGTGGTATCCAAAGTGGACACTGTGGCGCCGGAGACACCGGGCGCGGCGCTGAAGCTGACCGCCACGGTCCTGATCTCCACCGTCGGCGGCGCATCCGGACCGCTCTACGGCACCGCGTTCCTGCGCGCCGCGGCAGCGGTGGCCGACGCCGACGAACTCGACGGACCGGCGGTCGCCAAAGCGCTGCAGGCCGGGATGGAGGGCGTTGTGGCGCGCGGCCGCGCGGTCGTCGGAGACAAGACCATGGTCGACGCGCTGTCCCCGGCGGTGGAAGCCGCCAAGAACGCCGCGGACTCCGGTGAGGGCCCGGCGAAGGTGCTGGCCGTTGCCGCCGAAGCCGCGCACCGGGGTGCGCAGGCGACCGAACCGCTGGTGGCCCGCAAGGGGCGCGCCTCGTATCTCGGTGAACGCAGCGCCGGGCACATCGATCCGGGCGCGCGTTCGACCGCGTTGCTGTTGTCCGCTTTCGCTGAAGCCGCGAGGTCCCGCTCATGAACGTCGGACTGGTCATCGTCTCGCACAGCGCCCGGCTCGCCGAGGGAGTCGTCGAACTCGCCTCGCAAATGGCCCCGGACGTGCGCGTCATCGCAGCAGGTGGGCTGCCGGACGGCAGCCTCGGCACCGACTTCGAGAAGGTGTCGGCCGCCCTGTCCGACGCCAACACCGGCGCCGGTGCCGTGGTGCTCTACGACCTCGGCAGCGCGCAGATGCTCGCCGAACTCGCCGTGGAATCGCTCGGTGATCCGGGCACGGCGATCGTCGCTGACGCGCCGCTGGTGGAGGGTGCGGTCGCGGCTGCCGTCGCGGCGCAGGGCGGCAGCGACATGCAGGGCGTCGCCCGAGCCGCCGAGGCGGCGGCCGAAGGAGGTGAGCTCGTCGAGCCCGGTGCGCCGAATGCCAGGGACGAAGTCCGCCAGGAACTGGAACTGGCCAACGAAGTCGGCCTGCACGCGCGCCCGGCGGCCCTGTTGGCCCGGAGCCTGACCGGTTTGCAGGCGGACGTGAAGATTTCGTTGGGCGACAACGAAGCCGACGCCGCCAGCGTGCTGGGCGTCATGGGCTTGGGGGCGCGCAAGGGCGACCAGATCGTCCTGCACGCCAGCGGCCCCGACGCGCGCCAAGCCGTCGAACGCATCCTCGACCTGGCCAAACGCAACTTCGACGAATAACCGCCGTACCTTCGGGAGCAAGGGAACCTTCCTGTCACGACGGGCCGGAAGGTTCCCTTCTTCATGCGCCGGGTTCGGCAGCGCAAGTGACAGGAAGGTTCCCTTCCTCGCAAACCGGACGCCGATCGTCGCGGCCGTGGTTGACAGGAAGGTTCCCTTCCTCGCACGGCCGGTGGGATCGGTGACAGGAAGGTTCCCTTCCTCTGGTCACGGCGGTGGTGTCGGTGGCTGCTGCTGGGGGTGGCCGCGGTTAGGCTGAGTCGATGTCGCCGCGTCTCCGTCACCGAGGCATGTCGCTGCTGCTCCTCTGGGTGCTGCTGGTGGCGGGGTGCACGCCGGAGAATCCGCAGCACGACCAGGCGGGCGGCCAACGCGGCGATGCTGGGACCGCTCAAGCGATGCTCGGAGATCTGCGGACGGTGGATCCCTGCACGCTGGCTGATCCGGCTGGCTTGCAGGCGTTCGGCCCGACCGAGAACGCGGGCACGGTGTCGTTGGATTACTGCCTGCTGCACGTGCGGCTAGGCGATGGCTCACTGGTTCAGCTCGCGATCGGCGAGTTGATCAACGCCGATCCGAATCCCCAAGGCGACCCGGTCGTTCAACGCGGCCCGCTGCGGATCGTGCAGAACGCACCGCTGCCGGGGCATTGCACTCGGCAAATCCTTTTCACCGACAACATCGCGATGCAGATCAGCGCCGACCTGCTGACTGGCGACCCGGCCGCCGGGTTGTGCTCGATCGCCCAGTCCGGCGCCGACGCGGCTGCCGAAGCGCTGGAGCAGCACCGCGTCGGCCACCGGACGTTCGCGGCGAATTCGCTGGCCCTGGTTGATCCGTGCACGCTGCTGGATTCCGCTGCCGTGCGGCAGATCCCGGGGTTGGAAGAGGCGCAACCCCAGTCGAGCCCCGCCGGGCACCAGTGCAGGTGGGGCGAGCAGGCGGCGGATGCGCCGCGGGTTCAGTTCATGCACACCGCCGGTGATCCGCCGAAGGTGCTGCACGGCGCCGCGGTCGAGGAATCGATCGCTGGTCGGCGCACCGTGCTCAGCGTCGTCGGCGGGGACCCGCAGGTTCCGCTTTGTTCCGCCGAGACCGGTCATATCCCGTTCGGCGATCCGGCTGCCGGGCAGGTCGAGGTGGCGCAGCTGGTGGTCGCGGTTCCCGGCATGACCGGAACCGATGCGTGCGAGTACGCCCGCGGCCTGGCCGGACAAGCCTGGCCGCACCTGCCGCCGTCCGGCCCGTAGTCGAACCGTTACCGTTGAGCACGTGCCCCGACGTAACCGCCCGCAGCGCCCGAAAGGTTTGACCGCGGACACCAGCCACCGCGCGACGGGTACCCCATTCGACATGTCCCGCGTCGAGCACGGGTCCGACGGCGACTGGATGGTGCGCGCCATTCCGGCAGCGCAGGCAACGAAGATCTACCGGTGCCCAGGCTGCGACCACGAGATCCAGACCGGCGTCGCGCACGTGGTGACCTGGCCGAGCGCGGAGCACGGCAGCGTCGCGGATCGGCGCCACTGGCACACCAGCTGTTGGAAGGCGCGCGATCGGCGCGGGCCGACGCGGCGCTGGTCGTAGCACGTCACACCATCTTGGCCACTCGTTCGTGGCAGGATCTGAGGTGATGAGCACCGAGATCCGCGCCAACACGATACTGCCAGCCAACCGCGAGCAGATCACCCTGCACACGGCCGACGGGCTGAAGTTGATCGGTGAGCTGGCGCTGCCGGAGTCCCGGCGGCCGAGGGCGACGCTGATCTGCCTGCACCCGCTGCCCACCCACGGCGGCATGATGGATTCGCACATCTACCGCAAGGCGGCTTTCCGGTTGCCCGCGCTTGCCGACATCGCGGTGCTGCGGTTCAACACGCGCGGCACGGTCAGCGAGGCCGGTCGCAGCGAGGGAAGTTTCGACGGCGGCGACACCGAGCGGTTCGACGTGGCGGCGGCATTGGAGTTCGCCGAGTTCCAGGATCTGCCCAACGTGTGGCTGGTGGGCTGGTCGTTCGGCACCGATTTGGCGCTGGTGCACGGTTTGGATCCGCTGGTTCGAGGTGCGGTGCTGATCTCCCCGCCGCTGCGTTGGAGCACCGAGGAGCACCTGCGGGCTTGGGCGGAGTCGGGCAAGCCGGTGCACGCGCTGGTCCCGGAATTCGACGACTACCTGCGGCCCGACGAGGCGCGTCGGCGGTTCGCGGCGATCCCGCAGGCCGAAGTGATCGGTTTCCCCGACACCAAGCACCTCTGGGTCGGCAAGGCCGAAGCCGCGCTGGACGCGATCGTGCGGGCGGTCGCGCCGGAGGTGCCGACACCGCTGCCGCGCACCTGGGACGGTCCTTCGGAGACCCGCCAGGTCACCATCATCGGTTCCTGACCGCCTGCCCCGCCGACCGGTCGAACGGGCAGGGCGATCGCGGCGGCGATCAGTTCGGCGCGAAGCTCCGGTGGCCCGACCCGATCAGGCTGTGGGGCAACGCCGTAGCGAACAGCGAACCGCGGGTCGGCGAAGAAGTGCGGTTGGATCGGGCCCCCGGACGGCAATCGGACATTGTGGACAGTCGCTGTCAGTGGGCCGGTGACGAAGCTCCCCAGGCGAATCGACACATCGAGTCCTGCTCGATCAGCGCCAGCCTCGGTACTTCCGAGGCGAATTCGCCACGGCCTCAGCCAACTTCCGCCGTCGGGCGGTGGTGAGTGACAGGAAGGTTCCCATGCTCACGTCAGGGGCCCGTGGGGACCGCGTCGCTGAGGGCGTGTCCTGGGGCCGGTGGGTGGGGCAGCGGTGCTGTCGGGCGGTGGTGAGTGACAGGAAGGTTCCCATGCTCACGTCAGCGGCCCGTGGGGATCACGGCGCCGGGTGGGTCCTGGGGCCGGTAGTCGGAACAGCACCTCGGGCTGGCCGTCGCGCTCGCGTTCCAGGTGACGCACGAACCCGAGCTTCTCCGCGACCCGCACCGACGGGGTGTTGTCGGACTTGGTCACGATCAACACCGGTCGGTCGGGCCGGTTTCGGTTTGCCCATCGCACGGCGGCCTCGGCCATTTCCGGCGCATAGCCGTTGCCCCAGGCCACCGGGCGGAGGCGGTAGTAGAGGTTGAGCACCGACTCGCCTTCCTCCACCCAAAGCCGCAGGCCGCCGAATCCGATCACGTCTTGGGATCCGATGCGGCGGATGGTCCAGTACCCGATGCCGTCGGTGCGCCAGCAGTCCTGGAAGCGTTCGAGGAGTTCGAGGGCCTGCTGCGGGGTTCGCAGGTCGAAGGGGTCGTAGCGGTAGGTTGCCGGGTCGGTGTGGACCGCGACGAACGCGTCGCTGTCGCCGGGCTGGATGCGTCGGAGGATCAACCGCCGGGTGCGAATCTCTTCAGGCTCGACCACCCGACAAACGCTATCCCCTCAACCGCCGCAGAGCACTTGTGTTTCCGTCCAGCAGGGATGGTCCGAATCGCCATCGAGGACAACGAAGTTGTGGGTCCACCACACATAGGCGGCGGGGTGGGTGCGGCCTAACGTCCTGTGCATGGGTGACAACCGGCTGGCGTTGGACGGGCGCGTTGCGCTGGTGACCGGCGCGGGCAGCGGGATCGGGCAGGCGTGCGCGCGGGCGCTGGCGGCAGCCGGGGCGAAGGTGCACGTCGTCGACCTCCACGGCGCTGCCGCCGAGCAGACCGCTGCGGAGGTCGGCGGCTGGGCGCATGTCGTCGACCTGGCTGATCCGGCGGCTGTCGACGAACTGCCCCGCGAGGTCGACATCCTGGTCAACAACGCGGGTTTTCAGCACGTCGCCGCGCTGCCGGACTTTCCGCCGGAGACGTTCAACCGGATGCAGCAGGTGATGGTGACGGCCCCGTTCCTGTTGACCCGCAAGGTGTTGCCGCACATGTTCTCCCGGCGTTGGGGACGAATCGTGCACATCTCCAGCGTGCACGGCCTGCGCGCCAGCCCGTTCAAGGCCGGTTACGTCGCGGCCAAGCACGGACTCGAAGGACTGTCCAAAGTGGTCGCTTTGGAAGCCGCCGAGCACGGGGTGACCAGCAACTGCGTGAATCCTGGTTACGTCGACACTCCGCTGGTCCGCGACCAGATCGCCGATCAGGCCGCAGCGCACGGACTTGCGGAGTCCGAAGTGGTCGAGCAGGTGCTGTTGAGCCGTGCCGCGCTCAAGCGGCTGATCGACGCCGACCGGGTCGCCGCGCTGGTGTGCTGGTTGTGCGGGGACCACGCGGCGCACCTGACCGGCGCATCCATCCCCATGGACGGCGGCTGGACCGCAGCCTGATCCGGCCCGACACGAAGGAGTGTTCGCCTTGGCCAGCAACCAAACCGGCGTCGAGCGGCGCGGCTCGATCGCGCGGGTCGTCGGCGCCAGCCTGATCGGCACGACCATCGAGTGGTACGACTTCTTCCTCTACGGCTCGGCCGCCGCGCTGGTGTTCAACCGGCTGTTCTTCCCGGACGCCGACCCGCTGACTGGCACCCTGCTGGCGTTCACCACCTATGCCATCGGGTTTTTGGCCCGGCCGCTGGGCGGCCTGGTGTTCGGCCACTTCGGTGACCGGGTGGGGCGCAAGAAGCTGCTGGTGCTGAGCCTGCTGCTGATGGGCGGATCCACTTGCGCGATGGGTCTGCTGCCCAGCTATGCGGCGGTGGGGGTGCTCGCCCCGATCCTGCTCACGCTGTTGCGGCTGGTGCAGGGCTTCGCGCTGGGCGGCGAGTGGGGTGGCGCGGTGCTGATCGTGTCCGAGCACGGCGACGACCGGCGTCGCGGGCTTTGGGCGTCGTGGCCGCAGTGCGGCGCGCCCGGCGGCAACCTGCTGGCCACCGCGGTGCTGGCGGTGCTCGCCGCGACGCAGTCCGATGCGGCGTTCCTGGCGTGGGGCTGGCGGATTCCGTTCCTGCTCTCCGGGGTGCTCGTGGTGATCGGTCTGTGGATCCGGCTCGCGGTCAGCGAGTCGCCGGTTTTCCTCGCCGCGCAGGCGAGAGCCGAGCAGCGCGAGGAGACCAAGCAGGTCCCGGTGGTGGCGGTGTTCCGGTCGCACTGGCGCGAGGTGCTGGTCACCATCGGCGCGCGGATGGCCGAGAACGTGTCGTACTACGTGATCACCGCGTTCATCCTGGTCTACGTCACCGGGCCGCTGGGGTTGCCGAAGTCGGTCGGGCTGAACGCGGTGTTGATCGGCTCGGCGGTGCATTTCGTGACGATCCCGCTGTGGGGCGCGCTGTCCGACCGGGTCGGGCGCAAACCGGTCTACCTGTTCGGCACGGTCGCGATGGCGGTGTGGGGTTTCGCGTTCTTCGCCCTGCTGGACAGCAGGTCAGCCGTGCTGATCACGACGGCGACGACGGTGGGATTGGTGCTGCACGGCGCGATGTACGGGCCGCAGGCGGCGTTGTTCGCCGAGCAGTTCGCGACCAGGGTTCGCTACACGGGGCTTTCGGTTGGCGGGCAGTTGTCCTCGATCGCGGCTGGCGCGGTCGCGCCGATCATCGCGGTGGCGTTGCTGCAGAGCTTCGGCAGCACCTTGGCGGTTTCGGTGTACGTGCTCGCGATGTGCGTGCTGACGCTCGTCGCGGTTGTGCTGGCGCGCGAGACAGCGGGCAGTTCGCTGCACGACGATGCATCGCAAAGCCGCTTGGCGCCGACGGCGCGGTGACAAGATGAGCAGGTGAACGACGACGCGGTCCGACTGCTCGACCTGCTGGCCAGCGGCGCGAGCAGTGAGCAGTTGGCGCACGTCGCGGTCGAGAACCCGCAGCTGCGCGAGGCCACCTCGCTGGCTTTGCGGATCCAGGCCACGTTGAGTGCGCATCGCCGCCGTGAGGCCGAGCTGAGCGCGCTGTTCGACACGGCCAGCGACCTGGCCCGGCTGCGCGACACCGATGGCGTGCTGCGGTCGATCGTGCGGCGGGCCCGCATGCTGCTGGGCGCCGACGTCTCCTACCTGAGCCTCAACGACGAGGCCGCTGGACGCACCTACATGCGGGTCACCGATGGATCGGTGTCGGCGCTGTTCCAGAAGGTGACGCTCGGCATGGGGGAAGGGCTGGGCGGGCTGGTCGCGCAAACCGCCCAGCCGTACGCGACCCGCGACTACTTCGGTGACGAGCGATTCCAGCACACCTGGCCGATCGATTCGGCGGTTCGCGACGAGGGGCTGACCGCCATCCTGGGCGTGCCGCTGGCCCTTGGTGATCAGGTCATCGGCGTGCTCTACGCCTCGGACCGCACGCGCCGCGAGTTCACCCCGGACGAGATCGCGCTGCTGTCCTCGCTGGCCGACCACGCGGCGATCGCGCTGGACAACGCCGCCCTGTTGGAGGAGATCAGCGCGCACAGCTCGGCGCTGCACCGCGCGGAGGAAGCCCACGACCGGCTGATGGACTTGGTGCTGCGCGGCGGTGATGTGCCCGAGGTGGCCGCGGCGGTGGCCGATGTGCTGCACGGCGCGATCGGGATGTTCGACGCGGACGGCACCGCGCTGACCAATGCCACACCGGTGCCGCCCGCACCCCCGGCGGAGGCCGTCGCCACTTCGCGCGCCGCAGGTCGCGCAGTATCCACATCGGACGGTTGGGTGTGTGCGGTGCAGGCCGGGCCAGAACTGCTCGGCAGCATCGTGCTGGCCGGGCGGGCCGATCTGGTCGACGCCGATCGGCGGTTGTTCGAGCGGGCCGCGGTGGTCACCGCGCTGCTGCTGATGCTGCGCCGGTCCGTGGCGAAGGCGGAGGACGAGGTGCGCGGCGAGCTGCTCACCGATCTGCTGACCGCGCCCGATCGCAATCCCGGAGCGCTGCTGGCCCGCGCCGAACGACTCGGGTTGGATCTGGTCGAACCGCACGCGGTGCTCATCGCGCACGCTGGCGAGGTGCCCCGCACCAGGCTGGCGGTGGCGGCCGGGCGGCTGGCGGCACTTGCCGGAATACATGCAGAGGAGGTCGTCCTCCTGGTTCCGGCGGGAGATCCCGGGCCGCTGGCGGCCCGGATCGCCGAGGCGTTGCGGTCTGCTGTGGACGGTCCGGTCACGGTCGGTGCGGCTGGCCCCGCGCACGGTCCGCAGGAGATCGCCGCAGCGCACGCGGAAGCCGCCCGCTGCCTGCGGGCCCTGCTCGCACTCGGGCGCATCGGCGAGGGCGCCTCGATGGCCGGGCTGGGGTTTCTCGGTGTGCTGCTGGGCGAACACAACGATCTGAGTGGTTTCGTGCGCCGAACGATCGGACCGGTGCTCGACTACGACGCCCGGCGCGGCACCGAACTGGTCGGCACGTTGAACGCCTACTTCGCCGCTGGTGGGAACCTCTCCCGCGCCAAGGGCGTGCTGCACGTGCACGTCAACACGGTCGTGCAGCGGCTGGATCGGATCGGATCGTTGCTCGGCTCAGATTGGCAGACCCCGGACCGAGCCTTGGAGGTCCAACTCGCGCTGCGCCTGCACACCCTGCGGGGCTCGGCCTGAGCAGCGCGTGCAGCCCGGCTGACGGGCCACCTTGTTTCCACCCGTCGGTGGCCGGGTGATCGGAGCTCTGGACGGGAACAGCTGGGCAAGAGCCGCGCTCACCCAGCAATTGCCGCAGAAGATGGACCGCTGGGGCAAGTTGATGCACTCACGCAGTCCAGGACATACATGAGTCGGGGATCCCGGAGTCGAGAAGGCCTCTGAGGGCCTGTCTTCGAACTCGTTTTGCGTGCGGGTGGGGGTGGCAGACGGGGCGATTTCGCGCTAATACGCCACCCGCCCCGGGTGGGAGCGGGGGATTTCGCGCGAAATCGCCCACCTCACCCGAGGTGGACGGCCCGACACGACCACTTCAAAAACAGGCACTGAGGTTCCGCCACCCAAACCAACCCGCGCACTCTCCAAGAACCGGGATTTTCGCTCACGAGCAGGTGCTGCCGATCGTGTCCGCTGCTGGGTTGCCGTCGAGCCAGCCTTCGAGTTCGGTGAACGCGGTGCGGAAGCACGGGGCCAGCGGGCGCAGCCGGTCCGGGAACTCGTCGACCAGGCCGTCGGTGTGGTTGCCGCCCTCGACCCGGTGATAGCGGTGCAGGTCGGATCTTCCCGACTCGGCCACCATCCGCGCGTAGACATCCGAATCGCGACTGATCGGCAGCAGCGTGTCGAGGGTCCCGTGCAGGGTGATCAGCGGCTTGCCGATCCGGCCGGTGAGCGCGATCCGCTGCACCGCGCGGTGCACCTCGGCCGGGCGGTCGGCGTAGTCGTAGTCCGCGTCGCAGCCCTCGGTCCCGCTGGTGCAGAACGGGATCCCGGCCAGCCGGTCGCCGTCGTAGCCGGGATCGAGTTCCTCGCGGTAGATCCGCTGCGTCAGATCCCAGTAGACGCGGTAGTGGTAGTCCCACAGGAATTGCGAGCCCGGCGCGAAACCGGCTGCCAGGATCGCTGATTCGTCCCTGGCTGGGAAGGCGCGCAGTGCTGGTGGCAGGAAGGTCAGCGGGTTGTCCTGCTGCGTCCACAGGGTTCCTTCCCAGTCGACTCCGCCGTCGTAGAGCCAAGGCCGGTTCTCCAGTTGCCAGCGCACCAGGTAGCCGCCGTTGGACAGCCCGGCGGCGATCGTCCGGGACGGGGGTCGGCCGTAGTACCGCGAGGTGGTGATCTTCGCGGCGACCGCGAGTTGGGTGACGCGCTGGTTCCACTCGACGAGGGCGTCCCCTGGTCGGTCGCCGTCGGTGAAGAACTCCGCACCGGTGTTGCCCTTGTCGGTGGCGGCGAAGGCATAACCCGCGGCCAAGGCCTGGTCGGCGATCGCGCGATCGTTGGCGTACTGCCTGCGGTTGCCGGGAGTTCCGGTGATCACCAGGTCGCCGTTCCACCGCTGCGGCAGGCGCAGCACGAACTGGGCATCGTGGTTCCAGCCGTGGTTGGTGTTGGTCGTGGAGGCGTCCGGGAAGTACCCGTCGATCTGGATGCCCGGCACCTCGCTCGGCGCGGGCAGGTCCTTGGCCGTCAGGCCCGCCCAATCGGCCTGCACCGTGTGCCCGGATTCGAGCGTGCCGGTCGTGGTCAGGTCGTCGAGGCAGGCCGATTCCTGATGCGCGGCACCGGGAACTCGTACCGCGGGACGGCAGTCGGCCGGTTGCGCGGCGGATTCACCCGCAACGAGCAACGTGCTGGCGAGTACAGCGGCGGACAGCAGAGCGGTTCGGCTGGGCACGGCGCACCTCCTTGTGCTGGCCGTGACGGTAGGACGTGTCTCGGCAGCCGAATATGTGGATTGAACACACAAAACGCGTTCGCGGTGTATCGCGGTCAGCTGTGGAACTGGTTGCACCATACCCATACCTTTTGTGGCATAAGCCACAAGGAGGTGGTCTGGGTGCGAATCGTCTCCCTGGTCGCGGCGGTGCTGCTGGCCATGCTCGCCGTCGCCCCGACGGCGTCGGCCGCTGAAATCCGGGAAGTGACCGGATTCGGCACGAATCCGGGCGCACTGCGCATGTTCGAGTACGTCCCGGACGGTCTACCGCAAGGCCGACCTGTTGTCGTCGCGATGCACGGCTGCACTCAGAACGCAGCTGGCTATGGAGCCGGCGCGGGATGGGTCGAGCTGGCCGAACGCTCGGCGTTCACGCTAGTGCTGCCGCAACAGGAATCCGTAAACAACATCAGCCGGTGCTTCAACTGGTTCCAACCCGGCGACACCACGCGCGGCCAGGGCGAAGCCGCGTCGATCGCGCAAATGGTCCAGCGCGCGATCGCCGACACCGGAGCGGACCCGTCCCGGGTTTACGTCACCGGCCTGTCAGCGGGCGGTGCGATGACCTCGGTGCTGCTCGGCGCCTATCCGGACATGTTCGCTGGCGGCGGCGTCGTAGCCGGTTTGCCGCTGGGATGCGCGGCGAGCTCGCTGGAGGCGTTCACCTGCATGAATCCCGGCAAGAACCTGACACCGGCGCAATGGGGCGACAAAGTGCGCGCTGCCGCCGGTTCGCACCAGGGGCCGTGGCCAACGTTGAGCGTCTGGCACGGCACGGCCGACTACACCGTGGCGTACGCGAACCAGCGCGAGCTGGTCGAGCAGTGGACCAACGTGCACGGCATCCCGGACACCCCATCGGCCACCGACACCATCGCTGGCTACCCGCACGCGGTCTACCGCGACAGCACCGGACGACCCCTCGTCGAAACCTTCTCGATCACCGGAATGGGTCACGGCCAACCGATCGACCCCGGCACCGCCGACCAACAGTGCGGCCAAGCAGGCGCGTACCAACTCGACGTCAACATCTGCGCAGCCTGGCACCTGACCCAATCCTGGTCCCTCCAACCCACCGCCGGATGACAGGAAGGTTCCCTTCCTCACCCCCAGCGGCCAAGGAGTGACAGGAAGGTTCCCTTGCTCCCAGGCCTCCGGCCGGTGGTCGGCTGGCCTGGGTGACAGGAAGGTTCCCTTGCTGCGGTCGAACCAGGTGCCGTGGGCCGGGCGGTGACAGGAAGGTTCCCTTCCTCGCGGGTCGGGCGGGCGCGAGCGCGCTCCGGTGACAGGAAGGTTCCCTTGCTCGCACGGCCCGGCCGGTTGGGGCGCGGTTGGTGGGGGGTTCCGGCAGGATGGGGTCGTGCACTACATCGAATCGGGAGTCGGAACACCGCTGGTGCTGCTGCACGCCTTCCCGCTGGACGCGCGGATGTGGAATCCGGTGCGGGCCAGGCTGGAAGATCAGGTGCGGGTGATCACCCCGGATCAGCGTGGGCTGGGCGAGAGCGCGCTGGACGGCTCGTCGGCGCGGAGCCTGGCGGAACCGGTTGCGAACCGCCTGGTGACCGAGCGCCCGAGCATCGACGTCGCCGCGGCCGACATCCTCGCCCTGCTGGATCGGTTGGAGCTGCCGCGGGTCGTCCTGGGTGGGTGCTCGATGGGCGGTTACGTCGCGATGGCGGTGTTGCGGGCCGCGCCGCAGCGGGTCGCGGGCCTGCTGCTGGTGGACACGAAGGCCGTCGCGGACAACGACGAGCAGCGCGCCAACCGCTTCGATGTCGCGGATCGCGCCGAACGCGATGGCACGAGTGGCTGGTTGACGGAGAGCATGCTGCCGAAACTGCTCGGCCGCACGACGCACGAACGGCGGTCCGAGGTGGTCGCGGCGGTGCGGGAGTTGATCGATGCGCAGCCACCGGATGGTGTCGCGTGGGCGCAGCGGGCGATGGCGAATCGCCCCGACAGCGCCACCGCACTGCGTTCTTTCCCCGGTCCAGCCCTGGTCGTCGTCGGCGCGGAGGACACCCTGACGCCTCCGGAGAACGCGCGCGATCTCGCGAACGCGCTGCCGAACAGCGAACTGTTGGTATTGCCCGACACCGGTCACCTGCCGTCGATGGAATCGCCAGACGCCTTCGCCGACGCTGTCATTCCCTGGCTTTCCCGCATCGACCGGGCGTGACCCGCATCGTCGGCAGCACCAGCCGAATCCACAGACCAGACCGAAGTGAACGCCCACCGGTGCTGCGACGAGGATGCCGATCCAGTACCGGTATCGGGGAACAGCTACCAAGATGTTGCCCGGATCGGCGCGCGCGGCGTCTGGGGCCAGTGGGTGGTTGCCCCGGTAAGAACCGGATGCTCTAGTTCAAGACATCTCTGACACTTTCTGTCTCAGCACATCGCGGACACGCACAGCCGCTAGCTGGACTTTGAGCAAGGTTGTCGTGGCGGACGTGCTGACACTTCGTGTGATCTGACCGATGCGTCGACGTCCGTGTGTGCCGCGCGGGCGCCACACACGGAAAACGTCCTGGTACGCGGCAAGCGCCACGTCAGCGGTCAACTGGCCGTGCGGTCCGGAGGCATGACGTCCAGTGAGAACCGGGATTTTCACTCACGAGCACGGGTATTGCCCGAGTCCCAGTCCGCGCGTCTTCTGAACCCGCACCACAGCTCGGCTGTGCGTTTCCGGGGCCGAAGCTCTCGCCGATCCAAGATGGGCGGCCAGCGGGGCTGGCAGATCCAGTGCTGCGGCTAGGGGCGCCCCCTCGGCCCGACGCGCATCGGCAGTTCCGGGTCAGGCGCGAAAAGGGCATGGAATCCGTTTTCTCCAGCCGAGTCCGGATTGCTTACGGCAAGACGCTCGGCGTCTTGCCGTAACCAGGGCACGACCAGCGGTTCACCGGTCGGATCGCGCCGCCGATCCGCACGGCACCGCGTCAACCACCGTCCTGTTCGGACACTGCGGAGGCGGCTCGACGCGGCCGATCGGCAAGCCCCGGCGGGCCTGGAACTACCCATTGTCCTTCTCCTCGATGGCTCGGTCCGGTGAGTTCTGCAGGTCCGCTTCGGTTCGTTTGAGTTCCTCGGCCACCTCGCTGGGCAACATGAAGTACCTCCCGGACTTCCGATCGGCCCGCGACTTGTCGTTATCACCAGATGGGAACTCCCGGTCCGCCATTGACCTGGTCCTTTCCGTAGGAGCGGGCGCGAAACGCCCGCGATCACCCTTCCCATAGGGACGCGGAAAATCCGAAACGATGACGCGGATACGCGCTGGCCAGGCAAAACATCAAATCGTCGCGATGGGCTCCTGGATTTCGGTCACCATCCCGGCCGGGTCCTCCGGGCACGCCAGGGTCACCTCGCGGTTGGTCCAGGTGGTGCGGTACCCGTTGTCCTCGATCCAGCGCGCCAGGGCCTGGTACGTGGGCAGGCAGTCGTCCATCGAACCCCGGTGAACGATCGTCGCCACCTTCTCGACAGCGGGCAGATCCACCACCGCGAAGTCGAAGGCGGCATTGGGCTCGACGTTGACGGGCAGTCCGGCGCGGTCCAGGGCCGCGCACAGGTCGTCGTAGAGACCCTGGATCACCGGGCCGATCGATTGCGGAATCCATGGTTCTGGCGGTGCCGGAGAGCTCGGCGACCCGCAACGCCGGGATCGACTTGATCGCCATGTCTTCGGTTGGCATTGTTCCCTCGGTTTCGATCATCCGCAGCATCGCCTGGACCTGCCCCAACCGGGCCGTGTCGGCCGCGATCTGGGTCTCCAGCTCCGCCTGCCGCAGTTTGAGCATTCCGCGCAGCTGTTCGGTGGTGATTCGCCGAGGATCTGCTGCACCTGTTGGCTGGGTGAAGCCCAACTCCTTCAACGCGACGATCCGGTTGAGCCGGGACAACTGGCTCGCGGTGTAGGCGCGGTGTCCGGTCGACGGGTTGACGTGTGCCAGTCGTGTTCAGCGGCTGTTGCCCCAGTGCTCCAGTGGCATGGGGCCGCGGCTGAGCACGGTGCGGATGGCGAAGGTGCTGCGGGCGTCGGTGACCGGCTCGATGGCGAGGATCTGGTCGAGCAGCAGCTGCTCGTAGTCGGCGAGGCTGGGCACCACGGCTTCGACCAGGAAGTCGGCTTCGCCGGATACGACGTGGCAGGCGACGACAGCCGGGATCGCGGTCAGCGCCGACTCGATCACGCGCGAGGTCTCGCGGGAGTGCTGCACGACCTTGAGCGAGATGAAGACGGTCAGGCCCAGCCCGATGCGCTCCCGGTCCAGCTCGGCCCGGTACCCGGCGATGATGCCGTCGGCTTCCAACGCCTTGGTGCGCCGCAGGCAGGAGGAGGGGGACAGCGATACGGCGTCGGCGAGGTCGACGTTGGCGATTCGCCCGTTGCCCTGCAGCTCCCGCAGGATGGTGCGATCTGTTCTGTCCCAGTTGTGTTCTGGCATTCTCTAACACCTCGATGCCGTTTGCGTCGAATTATATTGCGCGCCAACCTGCCTGGGCGGCCACATTTGCCATCGCGTGCCGGGCCGATTCGCGCAGTCTTGCGGCATGGCGAACACATCCCCGCAGGCACTGTCGAGCACTCGCGGTGCGGCGATGTACATCGGAGCGCTGCTCGGCCCCAGCTTGTTGTTGCTGCCGGGATTGGCCGCTGAGCTCGCTGGCCCGGCGTCGATCCTCGCCTGGGTGGGGCTGCTGGCCCTCTCCGGCTTGCTGGCCTGGGTGTTCACCGGTCTTGGTACGCGCATCGGCGGCGGTGGCGGGGTGGCTGGCTACGCCGCTGCCGGGCTCGGGGCTCGCGTCGGGCGCGCGGTCGGCTGGTGCTTCCTGACGGGGGTGATCCTCGGCGCGCCGGTCGTGTGCTTGATCGGCGGCACCTATGTCGCGGTGCTGCTCGGTGGTGGCCCGACCATGAGCCTGGTCGCGGGGGCGGCGCTGTTGGCCCTGGTCACCGCACTCACGTTGGGTGGTGCGCGGAGCACCACGGCGGTGCAACTGGTGCTGGTCGCGGTCCTCGTCGTGCTGGTGGCGGTCGCGGTGGTCGGCTCGGCGCCGACGGCACGGGCCGCGAACTGGGTTCCGTTCGCGCCGCACGGTTGGGCGTCGATCGGTTCGGCGGGCTCGGTGCTGATGCTGTCGTTCGTCGGTTGGGAGGCCATCGCGCCGCTGGTCGGTCGGCTGCGCGACCCGCGCACCCAGCTGCCGCGCGTCATCGGTGTGGCGTTCGTCGTGACCGCGGTCGTCTACCTGGCGTTGTCGACCTCGACGATCTCCGTCCTCGGTGCGCGGGCGGCCAGCAGTGTTCCGCTCGCCGACCTGCTGCGGGTGGCTGTCGGCGCGGCAGGACCGGTGGTCGCCACGATCGCCGCGGTCGCACTGACCCTCGCCGCCACCAACGCCTACCTGTCCGGTGCGGCGGCGCTGGCCGCCGAACTGCGGATGTCCCGGGTTGCACCGGGCGCATCGCGGGGGTTGCAGCTGGCCATCGCCGGTGCGGGAGTGCTGCTGCTCGGTGCCGCGGCCGCTGGTGTCGTGAACACGGCGCAACTGGTGGCGATCCCCACCACGCTGTTCCTCACGGTGTACCTGGGTTGCACCGCGGCGGGGGTTCGGATCCTAAGTGGACCGATGCGCATCGCATCCGCGGTGGCCTGCCTGGCGGTGCTCGGCGTGCTCGCGTTCAGCGGCTGGACACTGCTGATCGCACTGCTCACCATGCTCGCCGCATGCGCCAGACGCCCCAAAACACCCCCACTACCAACCCCAACCAGCACCATCAAAACGCGAACCCCATAACACCAAACCCAAACCGCACCGCTGGCGATGAGGACGGGGTGAAGGGCACCTTTTACCAAGTTACTTGGCGAAAGGTGCCCTTCACCTCTCGCTCGATTGGCGAATGCCAGCGCCACCGCTGCGGGACAGGAGTCCGCGCGAGGAGCTCGGGTCAGCCTCGGAAGTGGCCTTCGCCTGCGGGGTCGGTGATCAGCGGCGTTGCTGGTTGGAGACGTCGACGCGGGTCGCGCTGTGCGAGCGCTGCTGGCCGTTGCCGCCCTTGCCTTCGGGGACCGGAAGTTGGATGCGGCGGGTCGGCTCGTCGTGCGGGCCGTGGCCGCGGGCGGTGTCGCGGTGGATCTGCTCCGTCGGCCCGTCGTCGCCGCCTCCGGGGGGCTTGCCGCCCTGCCCCTTCGGCTTGCCCTGCTTCGCGGGGCCTGCACCGCTCGGCTGCGCCACCTCGGTCTGCCCGGCCTCGGTCTGCGCCGCCTCGGCCGCTGGCGGCTCCGGCTGGTCAGCGGACTTCGTGGGCTGCGCCGCCTCGGTCGGCTCGTCTTCGGTGTCGCGGCCGTCGCGGGCCAGGGCGGTTTCGGCGTCCTGGCGGGCTTGCTCGCGGGCTTCTGCCGCCGCTTCGCGGAGCTTGTCCTCTTCGGCGTCCTCCTGGTCGAGGCGTTCCAGGAGAGGAGTGGTTTGGCCGAGCATTTCGGCGGCGTCGCGCAGCTTCTTGGCCACCGCATCGCGCAGTTCGGTCAGCGAGTGGACGTGCTCGTCGGCCTTGGCCAGGCGGCGCTGGACTTCTTCGGTGGTCGAACCCAGGCGGCGCCGGGAGTCCTGGCGGGCCTCCGCGACCAGGCGCTTGCTCTCGCGGGTTGCGTCGTCGATGAGGCGGGTGGCCTCCTCGGTGCATTCGCGGATCATGCGTTCGGTCTTCTCGGTCGCCGCGCGGACCAGCCGCTCGGCTTCCTGCTTGGCCTCCCGCACCCGGAGTTCGGCGGCCTCGGTGCTCTCGCGCTCGCGCTGCGCGGCGGCTTCGGTGGATTCGCGGGTGAGCCGCTCGGCTTTCGCGGTCGATTCGCTGACCAGTCGGTTGGACTGTTCGGTGGCTTCCCGGACCCGGCGGTGCGCCTCGTTGGTGCCTTCCCGCAGGCGGCGGTTGGCTTCCTCGGTGGCTTCGCGGACGCGGCGCTCGGCCTCGGACTTGCTGGTGGCCTCCTGCTCGGCGAGGGTGCGCATGGCTTCGCTGCGACGCGCGGCCATGGCGATCTCGAAGTCCTCCTCGACCTGGGCCCGGCGTGCCTCGGATTCCTGGTCGGCGCGTTTGCGGTTCTCCTCGGCCTCGCGGGTGATCCGCTCGGCCTCGGCCTTGGCCTTGTCCATCAGCGAGCGGTGTTCGGTTTCCATCTCGCTGCGCCGGGCGTCGACTTCGGAGATCAGCCGCTCATAGCGGTTGCGCAGGTTGGTGGCCTCGGCTTCGGAGCGGGCCCGGATCTGGGTCGCGTCGTTCTCGGCGCGTCCCCGGATGTCGTTGGCTTCGTCCTGGGCCAGCCGGAGCATCCGCTGCAGGCGTTCGCTGAGTCCTTCCAAGGTGGTCGGCGGCTTGGCGAGCCGGTCGACCTGGCCGCGCAGGTTCTCGATCTCGGAGCGGGCCGCCTCCAGCTGCTTGGACAGGTCGCCTGCCTGGGAGACCGCGGCATCGCGATCCGCGGTGAGGATGCGGATGTCGGCGTCGAGCCGCTCTAGGTGCTCATCGACCTGGGCGCGGTCGTAGCCGTTCTTGCGAGCGAGGTCGAATCCCGATCCCAATGGCAGCAAATCGCGGTCGTCGGCAAGGCCCATGGCAACAAGCTACCTGGAAGACGACGTTGTTGTGGGAGGTGTGGCGCGTATCCGCCGGATTTCCCGCACCGGGTGGTCCGCCGCCGATCGGCGGTGTCCGGGCAGCCGAAGCTGCGGTTTTGCCCGGCGTGTCGGGCAGTGCCGGTCGAGCCGGGCGACACGAGTGACGGACAGGACAAAAGTTCCCGCCGCGATAACTTGACCGGCTGGCCAACCAAGAGTGAACATGGAGGTGTTCAAGACGGGTTCAGTGGAGGTGATCGACGTGGCCGATAGGTCGAGCGGTTCGACTGTGAAACCGTGGATCCGCTGGCAGGACTGGGTTGCTGTGGTGCTGGGCGCCTACCTGATCCTCGCGACGCTGTGGACGTCGACGAATGGTGCGGCGATGTCGGCGATGATCGTGCTGGGTGCGCTGCTGGTGATCGCCAGCGTGTGGTCGCTGGCCATCCCGGGATCGATGACCAGTGAATACAGCCACATGCTGCTCGGTGTGCTGCTGTTCATCTCGCCGTGGGTCCTCGGCTACACCGAGCTCATGGGTGCCTCGTGGACTTCGTGGATCGTCGGCGTTCTGGCCGTGATCGCCGGTGCCGCCGCACTGCCCGAGGCCAACGCCGCCCATCGCGGGGTGGCTGGCCAGCACTAACGGGTGCGCGGGTCGGTTGGCGCGAGCGACCCCCACGAACCTCGGACGTCGCCTCGGCGGCGGGTGCGTCCCGCGCGAGACGACGTCTGGGCACCCGCGAGTGGTCGCACGCGCACCGGCAGTGAGCGGTGGCGGCCCGACAGCGACCAAAACCACTCACGAATGCGACATAAGCGCGGTCCGGCGGTAACGTCCGGGCCGCGCGTTTTTGGTCAAGCAGCCCGGTGGTGCAAGCCGGCCGGAACTTGGAGGTCGGGTCCATGGCACCGGGTAACCGCGGCGCCCGCAAACGGCCGTCCACTTCGGACGTCGTCGAGGCGGAGTCGGCGGATCAGGGTGCTTCCGCGCGGGAGCGCATCCTGGCCGCGGCCGGGGAGCTGTTCGCCGAGCACGGCTTCAACGCGACACCCACCTCTCGGATCGCGGAGCGGGCCGAGGTCCCCAAAGGACTTATCCACTACTACTTCCGGCGCAAGCAGGACCTGCTGACAGCGCTGGTCGACGGGCTGCCCGACGAGCTCGTGGCATCCGATCGGGTCGCCGTGCGCGGTGATGTCGCGGGCAGTCTGCGCCGACTGGTCGGTGAACTGGACGCGAGGCTGGAGTCGTCGTTGCTGCTCAGCCACCTGCTGTGGCGGGAGGCGGACACGCACGTGGTGGTGCGGGAGGCTTTGCAGCGGCGATTTCGCGCGGTGGTGGAACAGATTCGCCTGGTGATCGAGCTGGCGCTGCCGCCGGGGCCGGCCAGCTGCGACATCGATACCGCGGCCCTGCTGCTGGCCAGAGTGGTCAACCACCGGCATTCGGTGGCTCGACACGGTGCCCACGACGACGAACTGGAGCGCGAGATCAGCTTCATCGCGCGTGCGCTGGAACTCGGCGTCGGCAAACCGCGAAAGGTCAAGCCCGCCTGACAGCCCGGTCCTGGAATTGTTCCGGGTGGGTCGAACGGCGGATTCCCAGGTGGCGCGGGTTGTTCGGGTGGGTTGAAGGCCCTCGGGACCATGCGCTGAAGCTGCTTCAGTCTTGTGAAAGATCGTTGCGCGCGCTAAAAATTCCTGCAGTCGGTCGATGCGGGAGGTCGTGGTGGGCGTTGGGCGCGTGCGGTTTTCTCGACGGCAAGGATTCGTCGCAACGGCGGCCGGTATCGCCGGGACGGGAGTGATGGCGTCCGCGACGCCAGCTGCCGAGGCCACCGGCGAAGTGAACTACCGGGTGCGGGGCCTGCGTGCCCCGGTGGAGTTGATCGAGGACCGCTACGGCGTCCCGCACCTCTACGCGCGCAGCGAAGACGACGTCTTCCTCGCGCAGGGTTTCAACGCGGCACGGGAGCGGCTGTTCCAGATCGACCTGTGGCGCCGCCGCGGCCTCGGGCAGCTCTCCGAAGTGCTCGGCCCCGACTACGTCGAGCAGGACCGCGCCACCCGGTTGTTCCTCTACCGGGGCGACATGGACGTGGAGTGGGCGCGCTACTCCAAGGACGCGCAGCGGATCGCGACCCAGTTCACCGCCGGGATCAACGCCTACCTGGACTGGCTCGACGAACACCCGGAGCAGCTGCCGGCGGAGTTCGGCATCCTCGGCTACGCACCGGCCCGCTGGGAACCCGGCGACGTGGTGCGCATCCGCAGCCACGGTCTGACCCGCAACCTGACCAGCGAGGTCAGCCGCGCCAAGGTCGCCTGCGCGGCCGGGGTGGACGCCGACCTCATCCGGCAGGGCCTGCAGCCGGATCACCGGACGACGGTGCCGGAGGGCTTCGACCCGTGCGCCATGCCGGATGACGTGCTCGCCGTCTTCGACCTGGCCACCCAGGAAGTCGAGTTCACCGACGGCGAGGTCCGCACCAAAGCGGTCCGCGACCCGGCCGGCGAGGGCAGCAACAACTGGGTGATCAGCGGGCAGCGGACCGCCACCGGACGACCGGTGCTGGCAAACGACCCGCACCGCGCCTACTCGGCGCCGTCGCTGCGCTACATCGCGCACCTGTCGACTCCCGGCCTGGACGTCATCGGTGCCGGTGAACCCGCACTGCCGGGCATCTCCATCGGGCACAACGGAACCATCGCCTTCGGGCTCACGATCTTCCCGCTGGACCAGGAAGACCTGTACGTCTACCAACTCGATCCGGCCGACCGCACCCGCTACCGCTACCAGGACGGGTGGGAGTCGATGTCGATCCTGCGCGAGCAGGTCGCCGTGCTGGGCGAGGCCGACCGCACCGTCGAGCTGGCGTTCACCAGGCACGGGCCGGTCATCCGCGTCGACGAGCAGCGGAACCTGGCGTACGCGGTGCGGACCGGGTGGCTGCAACCGGGCATGTCGCCGTACTTCGGCAGCGTCGCCTACATGCGGGCCCGCAACTTCGACGAGTTCACCGAGTCGATGCGCAACTGGGGCGCGCCGACGGAGAACCAGGTCTACGCCGACGTGGACGGCAACATCGGCTGGGTGCCCGGCGGCCTGGCGCCCAAACGGGTCGGCTACGACGGTCTGCTGCCGGTGCCCGGCGACGGCCGCTACGAGTGGAACGGCTTCTACACCGGTGACGACCTGCCCCGCCAGTTCAACCCGGCGGCGGGTTTCATCGCCACCGCGAACCAGTTCAACCTGCCGCCGGAATACCAGGACATGGGCCTCGGCTTCGAGTGGACCAACCCGTTCCGGCACCAGCGGGCCGTCGAAGTCCTGTCGCAGCAGCCCAAGCACACCGTGGCCGACTCGGCGGCACTGCAGAACGACCAGCTGTCCATCCCGGCCCGCCGATTGATCGCCCTGCTGTCCAACCTGGACAGCGGCGAGTCCGACCTGCGCCGCGCACTGCGTCTGCTGCGGGAATGGGACGCCGTCGAGGCGGCCGACTCCAACGCCGCAGCCCTGTTCGAGGTGTGGATGTCCAAGCACCTCGGGCCGGGCTTCGTGCGCGCCACCGTGCCGAAGGCGGCCGAGATCATCACCGACCCCGACACGTTGGTGCTGCTCGGCGAACTGGAGAAGCCCGGGAAGTGGCTGCCCGACGCGGCCGCCCGCGACCAACTGCTGCTGGACACGCTGCGCTCGGCCTACGCCGAGGTGCGGGAACTGCTGGGGCGCGGCGAGCCGAACTGGAAATGGGGCCAGCTGCACCACAGCTTCTTCCAGCACCCGGCGTCGGGCGCGTTCAACGAGGCCGACCGGGCCCGGTTCGATGTGGGACCGCTACCGCGCGGTGGTTCGCCGGACACCGTGAACCAGTCGTCCTACCGGACCAGCGACTTCCGGCAGACCAACGGCCCGTCGTTCCGGATGGTCCTCGACGTGGGCGACTGGGATTCTTCGATCGCGGTCAACACTCCCGGCCAGTCCGGCAACCCGGACGACCCGCACTACCGCGACCTGGCCGAATCGTGGCGCACCGGCGAGTACTTCCCGCTCGCCTACAGCAGGGCCGCGGTCGAGCGCATCGCCCAACGCCGGATGCTGCTGCTCCCGGCGTAAACCGGGTCCCGGGGGTGAGTGGCTTCCGTTGAGGATGAACCCGTGACTGCCCTGCCGATGAGCGTTGCCCGCCGACAGTTGCTCGACGAGGTGGCCTCCCGGGTGCCCGTTGCCGCTGGCGCGGACTGCGTCCGGGTGGCGGTCGACGGCGTCGACGGTTCGGGCAAGAGCGTGTTCGCCGACGAGCTGGCCGAGCGTCTTCGCCGCGCCGGTCGCGGCGTCGTGCGCGTCTCGGTCGACGACTTCCACCACGTCCGCGCCGTTCGCCACCGGCGCGGCCGCGACTCGCCGGAGGGTTTCTGGCTGGATAGCTACGATTACGCCACTCTGCGCCGCAGGGTTCTGGACCCGCTGGGCCCTGGCGGGTCACGCCGCTACCAGCCCGCAGCCCACGACCTGGCCACTGATCTACCGGTATCCCCACCACATCGGCATGCCGCACCCGGTGCAGTGCTGGTCGTGGACGGGTTGTTCTTGCACCGCGATGAGCTCGCCGATGTGTGGGACCTGTCGGTTTTCTTGCGGGTTCCATTCCACGTTTCCGTCGCCCGGATGGCCGCCCGGGATGGCGGCGTGGCCGATCCGGAGCATCCCGGTGTTGCCCGCTACGTCCAGGGTCAGCGCCGCTACTTCGCCGCCTGCACACCGTGGCAGCGCGCCGACCTCGTGATCGACAACACCGACTGGTCCGCGCCTACCCTGGTCAGCGTTCGATGATCAGAGCGCGAAACACCGCACCGTTTTGGCGGGATCCCCTGGAGGGCCACTGCGGAGGCGGTATCCGCAGTGGACGCTCCGGGGCGGTCAGCTCCACATGACGCCCGCCGGTTCCCTGATGGTGGTGTTGATGCGGTTGAAGAAGTTGGTCATGGCGATCACGAGGATGATCGCGGCCAACTGCTGTTCGTCGTAGTGCTCGGCCGCCTCGTCCCAGATCTCGTCCGGCACCGAATCCGCGGATCGGTCGGCGAGCCGGGTGGCCCGCTCGGCGAGCGCCAGGGCGGCGCGTTCGGCGGCGGTGAAAAACGGTGCGTCCCGCCAGGCCGCCACGGCGGCCAGCCGCTCGTCGGTCTCCCCGGCCTTCTTGGCCTGCTGCACGTGGCCGTGGACGCAGGCGCTGCAGCCGTTGATCTGGCTGGCGCGCAGGCCCACGAGCTCCCGCACGTGCTGCGGCAGGCCGCTGCGGTCGATCGTCTTGAGCAGGTGCTTGATGCCCGTCATCGCTTCCGGCAGGACCAGAGCCGGGTTCTTCATCCGGGATCGCATGTCGCCTCCATCGCCTAGGGTGCCGATGCGTGTCACATCGGCCGGTCTTCGCGGGTCACCGCTATGACACGAGCCGACGGAGGAATGTGACCGATGGACGACGACGATTTTCTGGCGGAGCTCTTCGAAGCCCACCGCGGCCGACTGCGGGCGGTGGCCTACCGGATGCTCGGCTCGCTCAGCGAAGCCGACGACGCCGTCCAGGAAACCTGGCTTCGGCTGAGCCGCTCCGACACCGGCGACATCGACAACATCGGTGGCTGGCTCACCACGGTCGCCGGGCGGATATGCCTGAACATGCTCCGCTCCCGCAGGTCGCGGCCGGAGGAGCCGCTGGGCGTGCACGTGCCGGACCCGATCATCAGCGGCGCCAGCGGCATCGACCCCGAAGACGAGGCGTTGCTGGTCGACTCGGTCGGTCTCGCGTTGCTCGTGGTCCTGGACACCCTGGCGCCAGCCGAGCGGCTCGCTTTCGTGCTGCACGACCTGTTCGCGGTGCCCTTCGACGAGATCGCCCGCATCGTCGGGCGCACCCCGACGGCGACACGTCAACTCGCCAGCCGCGCCCGCCGCCGGGTCCAGGGCACCGCGCCCGAACCGGACGCCGACCCGACCCGCCAGCGGGAAGTCGTCGACGCCTTCCTCACCGCTGCGCGCAGCGGCGACCTGGCGGCACTCGTCGCCGTCCTCGACCCGGATGTGGTGGTGCGCTCCGACAACGGCGCGCTGCGTCCGGGGAAGCTGCTGCGCGGTGCGGACGAGGTGGCCGCCGGGGCGGCTACCTTCGCGCGGTTCGGCGCCACCCGGCCGGTGCTCGTCAACGGCACCCCGGGAGCCGTCGCGGTCGTGGCAGGTCGGCCGGTTTCGGTCGCGGCCTTCACGATCGCCCGCGGGAAGGTGGTCGGGATCAACATCCTCGCCGACCCCGAACGCCTGCGCGGCCTGGACCTGACGTCCCTCGGCTGAGCCCGTCCTCAGTGGACGTCGGCGGGCTCGACCAGTTCGACCAACACGCCCCCGGCGTCCTTGGGGTGCACGAAATTGATGCGGCTGTTCGCGGTGCCGCGACGCGGTTGTTCGTAGAGCAGCCGCAACCCCTTGGCGCGGATGGCGTCCATGGCGGCCTCGATGTCGGTGACCCGGAAAGCGAGTTGCTGCAGGCCGGGACCGCTGCGGTCCAGGAACTTCGCGATGGCCGAATCGTCGCGCAGCGGCGCGAGCAGTTGTAGCTGCGTCGCGCCGGTGGCATCGCCTGGAGCGCGCAGCATCGCCTCGCGCACGCCCTGCTCCTCGTTGATCTCGGAGTGGGTGACTTCCAGACCGAAGACATCCCGCTGGAAAGCGATGGCCGCGTCCAAGTCGGCGACCGCGATACCCACGTGATCCACGGCCGTGACCAGGCCGTTCAGTTCCGCTCGCATGGCCGCAGCCTAACGCGCGGCGCCGGTTCGCAAAATGCTGGGAAAAGCGGCAAACCGCCAAGATCGAATTGCCCCGATAGGCGGAGTCAGGTGACCTTGCTATCCAACAGCATGTGGCTGATTCACGTGAGAGGGGCAAAAATGGCCAGCAAGCAACGTGGACCGGTCCGAAACTTCGTAACCCTCATCGCTTCACTGGGATTCACCGCAGGACTCGGCATACCGACCGCTTTCGCCGCCGGTGGCGACGGCGTGGTCGGCGGCGGGGGCGGGGAGAACCCGCGCGCGGACCAAATGCGTCGAGACCGGGCATGGGTGCTGCCCGGCCCGCTGATGTTCGGGGCCGAACCGCTCGAAGCCGTTCGCTCGGCGGCAAGCGACGCCGCCGAGCAGGCCGACTGCACGATCAGCGCAACCGACGCCACCCACCTGACGCTCGCCACGACCTGGCCCGAAGTGGCCGGTTCCGGAGAAGCACCGTCGCCGATGACCCTCTCCCGCTACGACGACCAAACCTCGCTGGCCGACCCCGAACAGCGCGCCGAAGGCCTGTTCTTCAACCCCGGCGTCGGCATCTGGCAACTCGACTCGGCCGGACTCGGCGCCCGGGAAACCGCCGCGACCGCCATCGACTCGGTCGGCGCCGCGCGGAAAATGGCGCCCTACATGGTCGGCAAGTACTGCAACGCGGTCAACGGCGGATCATCCGCCGCGCAGGCCCGCGACGCCGCGTGGACCGATTGGCACGCCTGCGACGCGGGCGCCTGCGAAACGATCTACCAACGGCTGGAATCCGAAGGCGTCACCGAGAACTCCAGTGTCACCCGATACGGCGGGGCCGAGCCGCGCACCTGCACCTATGAAGGCGCCGAATACGACTGCCTCTACGTCGACCCGAGCGCGGCACAAGGCGAAGACGCCTGGACCGCACCCGATTTCGGGCCCGCGCCCGTCCCGGCCCCGTTCTACGTCTTCGCCTACGCCGAAGGCGGCACCGACTACGAGGTCCGGTACTGGCTGAAAGCCGACTCCGGCGCGGACACCGACGTGTCGGCCTCTCGCGAACTCGGCGTCAACGCCCGGACCGAACTGTTCTGGGCCCCCGAATCCAGCCTTTGCGACACCACCACCGGCACCGGCAACTGCTGACCCGCAGAAGGGAACCTTCCTGTCACCCAACCCCAGCCGGACGCGGGGTGGGAGCAAGGGAACCTTCCTGTCACCGACCACCCCGCGAGCCCACCCCACCTGAGCCGAGCGGCGTGCGGAGGTCTGCGAGGAAGGGAACCTTCCTGTCACTCCGGGCCGGATCCGCCCGGTTGGCGAGGGCTGTGGACCGGGAGCAAGGGAACCTTCCTGTCACTCGCCGCCGCTGTGGTTATGGCGGGCGTCACAGGCGGCACTGGGTGTCATCGTGGGTATGGTCCCGGGGCGTCTGCCGGGCCATGATGGTGTCGCGACGTGGATGGCGTGGCAGTCAACGTGGACCGGGAGGTAGTGGTGGCTAGGTCTGTGATCGTGGCGGGAGCACGCACCCCGATGGGCAGGCTGCTCGGCTCGCTGAAGGACTTCTCCGGCGCCCAGCTCGGCGGGTTCGCCATCAAGGCCGCACTGGAGCGGGCCGGGGTGCGTCCGGACCAGGTCCAGTACACGATCATGGGCCAGGTGCTGACCGCTGGTGCCGGTCAGATCCCGGCCAGGCAGGCGGCTGTCGCCGCTGGCATTCCGATGGACGTACCCGCGCTGACGATCAACAAGGTGTGCCTGTCGGGGCTGGACGCGGTGGCGTTGGCCGACCAGCTCATCCGCGCCGGTGAGTTCGACATCGTGGTGGCCGGTGGGCAGGAGTCGATGACGCAGGCCCCCCACCTGCTCACCGGTTCCAGGGAAGGCTTCAAGTACGGCGACGTGCAGCTGCTGGACCACATGGCCCACGACGGGTTGTTCTGCGCGTTCGACCAGGTCGCGATGGGTGTGTCCACCGAGAAGCACAACGCCCGGTACGCCGTGACCCGCGAGGAGCAGGACGCCTTCGCCGCGCGCTCGCACCAGCGCGCCGCCGCGGCCGCGGAAAAGGGGATCTTCGCCGAGGAGATCACCCCGGTCGAGGTGCCGCAGCGCAAGGGCGATCCGGTGATCGTGGACACCGACGAAGGCGTCCGCGCCAAAACCACGGTCGAGACGCTCGGCAAGCTGCGCCCGGCCTTCGTCGCGGACGGCACGATCACCGCGGGTTCCTCGTCGCAGATCTCCGACGGTGCCGCCGCTGTCGTGGTGATGAGCAAGGCCAAGGCCGAGGAACTGGGCCTGACCTGGCTGGCCGAGATCGGTGCGCACGGCGTCGTCGCGGGACCGGACGCGAGCCTGCACGAACAGCCGTCCAACGCCATCAAGACCGCCTGCGCCAAGGAGCGGATCGACGCCGCCGAACTGGACCTGGTGGAGATCAACGAGGCCTTCGCCGCGGTGGGCGTCGTGGCCGCCCGCGCGCTGGGCATCGATGAGGACAAGGTCAACGTCAACGGCGGTGCGATCGCCCTCGGTCACCCGATCGGCATGTCCGGTGCCCGGCTGGCGCTGCACCTGGCGCTGGAACTGCGGCGTCGCGGCGGCGGTGTCGGCGCGGCGGCGCTGTGCGGCGGGGGCGGCCAGGGCGATGCGCTGATCCTGCGAGTGCCGACGGTCTGACCCCAACAGCCCTGAGATCGATTCGGAGATCCGGCCGCCACGATGATCAACTTGGCGTGCCCGGACTACCCTGGTCGGTATGAAGTGGCTTCCAGGGGGATGGCAGCGGGCCGACCGGGAGTGGGCGACCGTGCCCGGTCGACGCCCCAACCACGGCGACACGGCCCGGTATACCGCGGAACGCGCGGCCGGGCCGGAACGGGGGACGCGAGTGCAGCCGGGCGGCGGGCACCGTCCCACACTGCTCGGTGCCGACGCGCAGGACGTCGATGTCAGCGCCAGCAGCTTCAAGACGTTGGTCATCGGTGGCGGGCTGAGCGGGCTGATCACCGTGCTGATCGCCGCGACGCTGGTGAACAAGGGCAACACGGTCGGGATGTGGATCGCGCAGCTCGTCTTCGGCGTGATCTTCCTGTGGTTCATCTCATCCGCGCGCGGCATGTTCAGCAGCCGGGGTTTCCTGCTCGACCGCAGCGGCTTCTACGCCCGCACCCGCGGCGAGGTCTTCGGGGTCACCTGGGACGAGGTCGCGGCAGTCGGCGTCGGCACGCTGCCGTGGATCCAGCATCGGCGCCCGGTCGCGCCGGAACGCCGCCAGGCGCTTGAGATCTACCCGGCGGATCCGGGGTTCGCCGCGAGGCATCCCGAGTTCGACCGCTGGCGGATCGATGAGCCACCGTCGATGCCAGGGCTGCCCGGCGAGCGGTACCGCTTCCACTTGCCGCCGTTCAGCAGACTGCCGAAGACGCTGGAAGGCGCGGTGCAGAAGATCGCCCCGCACAAGTGGGTCGGCCAGTACCGCCGCCAACTGCCACCGCCGCAGGCTTAGCGGGCAGCTCTCGTGAGTGAAAATGCTGGCTCTTACCAGAACAACCGCTCACGACCCTCAGCACCACGCACGCCAATTCGTGCGGATTCGTAGCAGCGCTCGGGGTTTTCGCAGGTGATCCGAGTAGCGGAGGCACCGTCTCGCGGTCTACCCCCGACATTGTGTTGGCCCAATGCGCCAGGTCGGGGGAGTCCGGTTCAGTCGCTTTCCTCGCCAGGTAGCTGCCAACCGAGGCTGTCCGTTGGATCCGCCGAGGTCAGCAGCGGATCGTCGACGGCGAAAGTGCGGGCTGCTCCGCGCCCGGTGGTGGCCGTTTCGAACCGAACCGTGACGCGGCCGTGCCCGGCGCCCTGCACCCAGCCGTGCCCGAACTCGGCATGCCGAAGGTCGTCGCCCGCGCGCCAGGCTTGGAGAGTCGGCATGGGACTCGGTTTGTCGACCGGTTCGACGGCGGAAGTCGGGGCTTCGCCCTGGTGGACGGGGTTGTCGAACAGCGGCTCCTGCTCGGAGGTGGCCAGCCCGGAGTAGGACACGCCGACCAGCCGCACCGGCGTGCCGGGCGGAACCGCGATGTGCATGAGTCGCCGCGCCGCGGCGGACAGCGATGCGAGATCGCTGGTCGCCGAAGCGAAGGTCTCCGCACGGCTGATCGTGGTGAAGTCGGAATCCCGGACCTTGACGGTCACGGTCCGCGCAGCTCGCCCCGACGACACCAGCCGACGGTGCGCCGACTCCGCCATGCCGACCACCTCGGACAACAGCTGCACCTGGTCCGTGATGTCGACGTCGAACGTCGTCTCGGCACTGACCTGCTTCGCCTCGGCGCGCTCGGCCACCGGATGCTCGTCGATACCGTGTGCGAGGCGGTGCAGCTCCGTGCCGTGCGCCTGCCCCAGAAGCGACGTCACATCGTTGAGGTGCAGGGCGGCGAGCTCGCCGATCGTGTGGACGCCGATGCGGCGCAGTTTCGACTCAGTCACCGGGCCGATACCCCACATCTTGCGCACCGGTAGTCCGGACAGCAGCTCCAGCTGTTGTTCCGGCGGCACCACCAGCATGCCGTCCGGCTTGGCCAGGTCGGATGCGATCTTGGCCAGCTGCTTGCCCGCACCGGCCCCGATCGACGCTGTCACCCCGACCTCACCGAGCACCCGCGCGCGCAGCTGGGTGGCGAAGTGTTCCACCTGGGCTGTCGCGGCACCGGCGAGTTCGGTCGGCTCCAAGAACGCCTCGTCGACGGAAACCTGCTGGACCACGTCGGAAACCTCCCGAACGATGCCCAGCACCCGCTTGCTCACGACCTGGTACACGCGGAATCGCGGCGGCAGCACCACCGCGACGGGGCAGCGTCGACGCGCCTCCGCCATCGACATCGCCGACCGCACCCCGAACTCCCGCGCTTCATAGCTGGCGCCCGCGACGGTGCCGCGCGGACCGAGCCCGCCGACTAGCACCGGGCGGCCCCGGACGGTGGGGCGGGTCAACTGCTCCACGGATGCGAAGAACGCATCCATGTCCACGTGCAGCACCCACCTCCGCATACCTGCCATTCAACGGGACGACACCGACACCTCCCGCCACCCGACGCGCGGATGAGAGCAAGGGAACCTTCCTGTCACTCACCAACCGCGGGCACCGCGCGCGGTGGCGCGAGGAAGGGAACCTTCCTGTCACCAACACCGCAGGGAGCGGACCTCCGAGCGCGTGCCCGGGCCGGGTGGGAGCAAGGGAACCTTTCTGTCACTTCCCCGGGGAGGTGCTGGTCAACGCAGTCGTGCCCAGGCGTAGGTGGTCATCGCGTCGCGCAGGTACGCGGCCGTGCCCTTGGGCTTCTTGCGCTCGATTCGCCTGCGGAACTTCGGCTGGTTCACGTACATCTCGGCGAGCCGCAGGTAGGAGGCCCGGTCCGGGGTCCAGAAGTGGCAGATCCAGCGGAAGTGCTCGTGGATCACATGCTGGGTTCGGGGGTCGTTGCTGGAGACACCGGTCGCGAACAGCTCGGCGATGCTGGAGCTGATCCTGTTCCAGTCCTGGCCGATCTTGTACGCGATTGCCTGTCGTTGCTGAGGGGTGAGGGCTGCGTTGGATCCCGCGGGAGTGAGGTTTCCGATCAGCGCTGTGCCATCCTCGACGGCTTCGGCCTGGTCAAGACCAGGATTTCCAAACACCTTGTCCGGCTGCACGGCGTCCCTTCCTCCACTCACGCGCGCGGGCATGGCGCATGCCGAATGAGCACGCGCAGTGATCACTTGCTCCACGATTTCGGTAAAGTGTTCATCTGCCCGTGGCACATTAACGGAGCAAAGTCGACGCTGCGGGTGATTGCTGAGATCCGCTATCACCCTGTGATGACCTGCTGTCGGTCCCGTTCGACAGCGAGGGTCAATCCTGCTCGGGACCAGCGGAATCGTCGCGGTCGTCGGTATTGGGCTGCTCGGGTGGGGCGAGGAACACCACATCTCGCTCCAGATCCAACGGCCCGCCCGGATCGTGTTCGCGTGAAATGCCGCCCTGATCGCCCTCGTGCTTGAGCTTCCGACCGGGGAACAGCTCGCCATAGGTGGCCATAACCCCAAGGTAACCGCAGCCCGGCGCATTCGGAGCGGTCGCGGTGACAGGAAGGTTCCCATGCTCGCACCGCACCGGCGGAAAATGACAGGAAGGTTCCCATGCTCTGCTAGTCGGCCCGGTGGCTCGGGACGCGTGGACATCCCGAGCCACCGGGCCGGACGACGACATGAACCCGCCACGGCGCAGCCGGGCTCCGTGGCGGGTCGGGGCTCAGCAGTGCGACTTGTAGAAGTACTGGGACTGCTGGTCCAGGTTGTCGCGGGTGATGGCGATCATCTCGGTCTTGGTTTCCCGCTCGACCGGCTGGCCCTTGATCGCCGCGATGGCGCGCTTGACGCCTTCCTGCCCGATCTTGCCGGGGTTCTGCGCGATCAACGCCTGAACACGACCGTTGCGCAGGTCGTCCACCTGCTTGGGGCTGGCGTCGAAGCCGACCAGTTGCACCTGCCCGGAGCGACCCGCGTTGGACAGCGCGGTCGCCGCGCCCTCACCGGTGTTGAGGTTGGTGCCGAACACGCCGACCAGATCCGGGTTCGCGGCCAGCGTCGACGACACGATCTGGGCCGCGGTGGCCGGTTCGTTCTCGGTGTACTGGGTGGGCAGCAGCTTCAAGTTCGGATGCTTGGCGATCTCCTCCTCGAAGCCCTTGGCTCGCTCGTCGGTGGTCGAGGTGCCCGCCTTGGTGTTCAGCGCCAGCACCGAGCCCGGCTTGCCGCCGATCAGTTGCACCAAGGTTTGCGCGGCGAGCTGGCCGCCCGCGTAGTTGTCCGAGGACAGCGATGTGACCGCGATCGAGCGGTCCTCCAGCGCGGTGTCGACCTCGACGACCTTGATGCCGTTGTTCTTGGCCTGCTGCAACGGCGCGGCCAGTGCCTTGTCGTCGGTCGGTGCGATGATCACCGCACCCGGTTTGGTGCTGATGATGCCGCCCAGGATCTGCGACTGCTCGGCCTGCTCGAACTTCTCGGGAGCCTGCGCGTTTAGCTGGTAGCCCTGCGCGGCGGCTTCCTGCTGGGCCGCGCACTCCATGGACACGTAGAAGGGTTCGCCCCGCATCCCGGTGATCAGGGCGAGGTTCTTGTTGTTGGGGTCGGTCTGCCCGCTGCCGGTGTCACCGATCTGGCCTGATCCGCAGCCTGCCAGCAGCAGTGCCGCGCCCAGGGCCAGCACGGTCTTGTGCATTCTCATCTATTTCCTCCACACGCCGTTGTGCCGAAGCCGAAGGTCAGCGGTTGTTGCGCGCCCGCCGTCGGCGTTGGTCCATCCACACCGCGGCGACCAGCACTGCGCCGACCGCGATCGGTTGCCAGAAGGGGCGAACCCCGGCCATCACGAACCCGGCGTCCAGCACCGCCGGGATGAACACGCCGATGACGCTGCCGAGCACCGTCCCGATGCCGCCGAACAGGCTGGTCCCGCCCAGCACGACGGCCGCGATGGCATTGAGGTTGTCGTTGCTGTGCCCGCTGATCGTGGTGGTGCCGAAGTAGGCCAGCGACATGAATCCGGCCAGCCCCGCCAGCACCCCGGTCAGGGTGTAGACGGCGACCAGGTGGCGGGTGACCTTGATGCCGCTGCGGCGGGCGGCTTCGGCGTTCGAGCCGATCGCGTACGTGTAGCGGCCGAAGACGGTGGTTTGCAGCAGCCAGATGGTCAGCAGCGTGATCACTGCCGCGAGGATCACCAGGTTCGGCACCACCACGAACGATGTTCCGGTGCCGAGGGTTTGCCGCAGCGCGCTGGGCACCGTGCGCACGTCGACACCGTTGGTGAGCAGCTGGGCGGCACCGAGTGCCGCCCCGAACGAGCCGAGCGTGACGATCAGCGCGGGAACCCGCGCGACCGCCACGAGCAACCCGTTCAGCACACCCCACACGGCACCGCCGACGAGCGCCACCAGCAGGCCGATCGCGATCACGACCCAACCGGCGTTCGTGGCGTCACCGCCGCTGAGCCATTCCATGGTCATCGCGGAGATGACCCCGGAGAACACCAGAACCGAGCCCACCGACAGGTCGATGCCGGAGGTGATGATCACGAAGGTCATGCCGACGGCGAGCATCAGCAGCGGGGCGGCCTGCACCAGCAGGTTCTGGATGTTGAACAGGGTGGGGAACGCATCCGGGCGCAGCACGCTGAACAGCACGCACAACGCGACGAGCACCAAGCCCGTCCAGAGCGTGTTCGAGCTGGTCAGCCGCGCGCCGAGGCCCTTGGTCGGCGCGTCGGGCTTCTTCTCCACAGTGGACTCCGGTGTTTCCTGCTGGGTGGACATCAGCTCGCGTCCTCCTGTGACAGCGCGCCGGTCATGGCGCCGACCAGGTCTTCCAAACTCGCCTCGGCGGCGTTGAACCGCGCCACCCGGCTGCCGAGGCGCAGCACCTCGACCCGATCGGCCACCGACAGCACTTCAGGCATGTTGTGGCTGATCAGCACGACCGCGATGCCGGTGTCGCGAACTCTGCGGATCACGTCCAGGACGCGTTCGCGCTGCACGACACCCAACGCGGCGGTGGGTTCGTCCATGAACACGAGCTTGTTGGCCCATGCCACCGAACGCGCGACCGCGACGCTCTGCCGCTGTCCGCCGGACAGCGAGCCGATCGGCACGGACAGGTCCGGCAGCGACACCCCGAACTTGGCGAACTGCTCGGCGGCCTGGGTGCGCATTTTCGCCTTGTCCAGCATGCCGAGTCGCCCGAGCACGCCGGGCCGTCGAATTTCCCGGCCCAGGAACAGGTTCGCGGCCGGGTCGAGGTCCGGCGCCACCGCGAGGTCCTGGTACGCGGTTTCGATGCCGTGGGCGCGTGCCGCGGCGGGGGAGTCGAGCGTCACCGGCTTGCCGGAGACCAGGATCTGCCCGGAATCCGGCTGCTCGACGCCCGAAAGGCATTTCACCAGTGTTGATTTGCCCGCGCCGTTGTCGCCGATTAGGGCGACGACTTCGCCTGGTTGGACGGTGAACGACGCGCCGCGCAGTGCCTCCACGCTCCCGTATCGTTTGACCAGGTCACGGGCTTCCAGTAGTGGTTCGGTCATCTCCGGCTCCCAGCGGACGGCGGTCGGCAGTGCACCACGGTGAGGTCGCCTTCCAGTTGCGCGGCCCCGGCGGAGTGCGAGACGACGGCGGTGCTGCCGCGGTGCAGCGACAGGTCGGCGCCGTGGTCTGAGCGCAGGTTCCCGCTCCCGTCCAACACGATGAGGACACCGAAGGACGGTTCGAGTTCGACGGTCCCGTGCAGGCGGTCGGCGCGGAAGAACGGTGCCGCGTCCTCGGCGAGCAGCGGAACGCGGGAAGTCGCCTGGTCCGCGGTGTGCTTGATCAGCGAGTTCAGCACTGCGTCGTCGAACCCGCTGCGGTTGACCGTTTCGAGGGCGGTCGGCCGGTCCAAACCGAGGAACGCGCCCTCGGCGTCGGCGAGGAATCCCTGCCATTCCAGGGTGATCGAGAAGTCCGTCGGTTGCTGCAACTCCACGATGAACACGCCCGCACCGATCGCGTGCGGCGTCCCCGCCGGTACGTGCACGGTGTCACCTGGGCGGACCGGGATCTCGTTGAGTGAACCGAGCATCGCCGAGGAATCCTGGGTGGCCACCCATTCGGCAACCGTCTCCGGCGCGACATCATCGCGGAAACCCAGATGCACCACCGGGTTCGAGCCGGTCGTGCCGACCACGATCCACGCTTCGGTCTTGCCGAACCGGGAACCCAAGTGCTGCTGGGCGAAGCCATCCGACGGGTGGCAGTGCACCGGCAGTCGCTGCCCGGCATCCAACAGCTTGACCAGCAGCGCGGTGCTGTCGCCGAAGGCCGCCACGTGCTCGGCCCCCAGCCACCGTTCGGGTTCGGCTGTCACCGCGTCGCGCAGCCAGCGCCCGTCCGGTAGTCGGGAAAGCCCCGACTCGGGCTGGCCGAACCGCGTCGTGGTGGACGCGACCCAGTCTTCCGGGCCGAACTCGCGGTCGTCGCCGTCCCCGCGCAGCGCCGCGATCGACGCGCCACCCCGGTAGAACTGGCGGGGCTGATTGGCGGGCAGGGCGATCGCGGACGCCGGGCCGGTTTGCTCATTGTGGACAGAACTCAAGGTGTTACCTCTCCGGAACCTCGGGCCAACAGCCGAGTGGGGATGACCGCGCGGCGTGGCGGCGTGCTGTCGCCGTCCAGCCGCGCGAACAGCAACTCGGCAGCCGATCGTCCCAGCGCCCAGGTGTCGTGGGTGACCACGCTGATCGGCGGGTCAAGGAGATCGGCGAGTTCGAAGTCGTCGAAGCCGACGAGCGCCGGGCGCCGCGGCTGACCGGCCAGCGCGCGCAAGGCGTGGATGGTGATCCGGTTGTTGCCCGTCACCAGTGCGGTGGCGCGTTGCAGCGAGGTGCGCAACGCCTGTGCGACCGACTCGTCGGTGTGCGGGCCCATCAGGACCAGGTCCGGGTTGAACGGCACGTCGGCTTGTGCGCAGCCTTCCCGGAAGCCCCGCAGTCGTTCGGCGGCCGTGTGGATTTCCGGGGCGTCACCCAGGAACGCGATTTCCCGGTGCCCGTGCTCGGCCAGGTGCCGTGCGGCCTGAGCGGTGCCACCGGCGTTGTCGATCAGCACGGTGTCGGCGTCGAGATTGCCCGGCGGCCGGTCCACGAACACCACCGGGGTGCCCGCGTTGATCTCGTGCGCGATGTAACCGTGCTGGTGACCAGCTGGAACGACGAGCAGCCCGTCGACTCGACGTGCGCAGAACTCCAGAACCAGCTCGCGTTCCCGCGCCGGGTCCTCGTCGGATGAGCCGGTCAGGACCTGTTTGCCCTGGATCCGCGCGACTTCCTCGACCGCGCGGGTCAGCACCGAGTAGAACGGGTTCGCCAAGTCCTCCAGGACCAGCCCCAGCGTGCCGGTCCCAGTGCCCCGCCGGAGGTTGCGGGCGCTGAGGTTGCGGCGGAACCCCAACTGGTCGATCGCGGCCAGCACCCGTTCTGCGGTCGCTGGATGAACGCCGCTTTCGACGTTGACGACCCGCGACACGGTTTTGATGCTCACACCCGCGAGCCGCGCCACATCGTTCATCGTGGCGCGGCGGACGTTCCCAGAATCAGACAACGTTGTCATGGCGACCGGCATTGGATCGCAGACCGAGCCCGTTTGTCAATGGCACCGACCGACCACGCGCACACCCGACCCACGCCAGCCGCTGGCCGACCCAACCACCCGCCCACCGCCCGAACCCGAACACCACCCCAACCCGGGCCCGGAGTGACAGGAAGGTTCCCTTCCTCGCACCCACCGCAGCCGATGCCCAGCCCACCGCAGGACGCGTCCGCTGCGTGGCAGGTGACAGGAAGGTTCCCATGCTGCGGTTTTGCTGAGGCCGCCGTGACAGGAAGGTTCCCTTGCTCGCATCGTTGGCGGATGTTGGGTGACGAGGTTGTGGATCATCGCCGTTGGTCAAGTCCTCGGACGGCGGCATTCCGCGCGGCTGAACGGCACCCCCGCCATGTCGAAATCGGACAGGAACGGTGATTCGCATTGACCTGGATGTCACCGGGCGACCACGGTGGACTGGCTTGACAAGGTTGTCTAAGTGAGGAGGCGGCGATGCCCCGAGGCGTGCCCAGGAGAACCGCGCTGCGTCTGTTGGGAGGTGCGACTGTCGCAGGCGGGCTGCTGGCGATGTCATCACCGATGGCGTCGGCTCGCCGGGACTGGAAACCGGTCGCTGAAGCGGTGCGGCGCGAGTACCTGTGGGCATGGCAGCACTACGTCGAGCGGGCGTTGGGGGCCGACCACATCAAGCCGATCTCCGGCGGTCGCGAGGACTTCTTCGTCGAAGGCCACTCCATCGGGCTGAGCCTGGTCGAAGCAGTCGACACGTTGTGGCTGATGGAAGCCGACGCGGAAGTTCAACAGGCGGTGCAGTGGATCAAGGACAACCTGAGCTTCGACGTCGATGCGCCGTTCCAGGTGTTCGAGACCAACATCCGCATGGTCGGCGGGCTCGCCTCCGCCTACCACTGCACGGGTGACCAGCGGCTGCTGGAGTTGGCCGTCGATGTGGCCGACCGGCTGCTCCCGGCTTTCACCGAGTCGCCAACCGGTTTGCCCTACCGCTACGTGAACCTGGCGACCGGCGCGGTCAGCGTCCCGGAAACCAACATAGTCGAGATCGGCACCTATATCGCCGAATTCGGGGTGCTGTCGGAGTGGACCGGCGACCGGCGCTACTTCGACCTCGCCAAACAAGCCATGCGGGTCGCTTTCGACAAGCGGACCGAACTCGGGTTGCTGCCGCACGACATCCACGCCGAAACCGGTGAGTGGCGCAACCGCCAGGCGACCGTCGGCCCGCCGGGCGACTCCTACTACGAATACCTGTGGGACGGGTACGTGCTGTTCGGCGACGAGGAACTCCGCCAGTGGTACGACACGCTCACCGACGCGATCCTGGCCCACCAGGCCGAACGACACCAGAACCTGTTGTGGTTCCCGCAAGTTGACGCGTTCACCGGCGACGTCCTCAGCCGCGACCAGAGCGTGCTCGCCGCGTTCTACGCCGGTCTGCTCGGCGAGTCCGGCCGACTCACCGAGGGCCGGGCCTACCACGACGCGTTCAACATCGTGCAGGACGAGTTCGGCGTGATTCCGACCTCAGTGGACTACTCGACGATGTCGGCCACCGACCGGAGCAACGCGCTGCGACCCGAGTTCGCGGATTCCGCGTTCATGCTGTGGTTGGCCACCGGCGACGAGATCTTCCGGGAACGCGCGAACCTCCACTTCGAGAACATGCTGAAAACGTCCAAGACCACCTACGGGTTCGCCAGCCTCGCGGACGTCACGGCGAACCCGCCGTCGCAAGAGGACACCTGTCCGGGCTACTGGTGGTCGGAGCAGATGAAGTACTACTGGCTGCTGTTCTCCGACGCCCAGCGATTCGACTACCAGAACAACTACCTCAGCACCGAAGCGAACGTGCTGCGCGGCGCCCGCCGCTGACGGTGGCGTGACAGAAAGGTTCCCATGCTGCGGCGCCGACACCGCGCTCGGTGGATGACAGGTTGGTTCCCTTCTCCGCGCTTGGCGCCGGTCCGTGCCGGGTGCGGTGACAGGAAGGTTCCCTTGCTCTCATCGGCCTCGGTGTTTCGCCTTGGCTTTCTCCCGAGCGATGCGGCGTCGGTGTTGGGCTTGTTCGGCCTGTCGGCGTTTGTGGGCAGCCTTGTTCTCCACGGCGCGCTCCGCCATCGACTCCTGGAGCGCACGCTGGGCGGCCGTGCCCACCCCGTCGTCCTGCCCGGTTCTGCGGGCGCGCTTGGCAAGGCGACGATTGTTCGCTTCGGTCCGGTTGTTCGCAGGCGCCGCCGGTGCGGCGTGGGCGCGTCGGGCCAAGGCCGCGAAACCGGGCCCGGCAGCGAACTCCGCCAGTTCGGCGTTGGTGGGCTCGGCGCGGAAGACGTGTCTGGCCGCGCGGACGTGTCCGTCCTGGTGGATCTCGTAGATCCCGACCCAGAACTGCCCGTCGTGGAAAAGGGTGAACACCCCGCTTATGGAAACCTACCTCCAGGCATGACGAATCAGCCTGGCTGCACTGGTTTCCCTGCCCGTCCAGGGACAACGGGCCGAGGTGGGCTAACACCACCACCGGCCGCCCGGGCTACCTACCGGGCCGCGAGGTTCGTTCAGCCGAGGTCGTAGTTGACCGCGCCATGCTACGAGCCGAGCGGTGCCACTGGAAGATCTGATCAGCCACGCACGCGAGAGGCATCGGCACCGACGAGTTCGGCCAGGGCCAGGTGCACTCGGCCCGGATCGATCGTCGTGATCACGTACTCGCCGACGCCACGCACGACGAACGGGTCCTGAGCAACGATCTTCTCGACCTGAGCGCGGTCAACGCCCCGAGCCAGGATCGCACCCCCGAGCTCCGAGGGAATTGTCTGACCCGAGAGCACGAAAGTGCCGTCGCCGTGGTGCTGCTCCAGAAACTCGACGTGGGCCGCGACGAACGGTGCCGCTTCCTGCTCGGAGGCCGTGTACCGCAGCAACAACAGATGCAGCATGTCGTCCCTCACGTTCCTCGACTCCGGCACGCACATCCTGGCACCCGCTCCAGCCCGGATGCGGAGCAAGGGAACCTTCCTGTCACCACCGGGGCGGCAAAGCCGCAGCATGGGAACCTTCCTGTCATCCCAACGGCGCTGGGTGAGAGGAAGGGAACCTTGCTGTCATTCCTGGCCCCGGCTGGGGTGGGCTGGGCGCATGGCTGATCAGGTGCAGGTCGTGACGGCCGCCGACTCCGAGGAGTTGGCGGCCGAGTTGGCCCGCGGTGTCGTCGAGGTCCGGTTGGGGGCGTGCGTGCAGGTCGTGCCGATCCGCAGCTTCTTCGTGTGGCGGACGACACCGAGTGGCAGCTGCAGGTCAAGACCTCGACGGCGTGGCTGGCCGCACTGGTCGAGCATCTCAAGGCCAACCACGGCTACGACCGACCGGAGATCATCGCCACTCCGATCATCGGCGGCAACCCCGCTTGCCCGTCCTGGGGCGACGACCAGACCCGCCCGTAACGGACCGATATCGGTGTGACCGGCGACACCCGGCACACTCGCAGGGGAGTGCCGCTGAAACGGAAGTGGGTTTGACGTGCCGCGTACGTGTGCCGGTTGGTTCCGGTTGGTGGCGATCGCCGAGGCGTTCTCGTGGGCCGGTCTGCTGGTGGCGATGGCGTTCAAGTACGGCCTGCACCAGCCGCTGGGTGTGACGATCATGGGTTGGATCCACGGGCTGGTCTTCACCGCCTACGTGGTGACCAGCCTGGTGGTGTTCAGCCCGCTGCGCTGGCGGTTCCGGGTGCTGGTCCTGGCGTTGGTCGCGTCGGTCCCCCCGTTGGCGTCGGTGTGGTTCGAGCGTTGGGCGAACCGGCGCGGACTGTTGGTCGAGCCGGATTCGGACGAGCCGACGTTCTGGGGCCGCGTCCGGTACGTGCTGCGCGAGTTGAATTGACGCTCAGAAGTCGCCAGCCGCGTGCCGCACTTTGCCGAGCAGTTCGGTCAGCTGTTGGGTCTGCCGCTCGGTGATGCCGCGCAGCCCGAAGTCGATGTCGGTGACCGACTCGGTGGCTTTCTTCATCAGGTCGCGGCCGTCGTCGGTGATTTCCACCAGGGTGGTGCGGCGGTCCGTGGGGTGCGGCATGCGCCGCACCAGGCCGTCCTGCTCCAGTCGATCGACGATGTTGGTGACGCTGGTCGGGTGCAGCTGAAGCCGGTCGCCCATGACGCGCATCGGGAGGCTGCCGCGCCGCGAGAAGGTCAGCAGCACCAGCGCCTCGTACCGGGCGAACGTCAGGTTGTGCGGTCGCAGCGCGTTGTCGACCGCGGACTGCAGGATCTGCTGCACCCGCATCACGCTCGTCACCGCGGCCATGGTCGTGGACGGGCCTACCCGGTCGGCCCAGATCTCGGCCGCGCGCGCGATGGGATCGAAGGGCAGTGGACTTCGGGTGCTCATGGTGTTCGACGCTAGCAGCGGTTACCCGGCCAGTTGATGGCTGTGGTGCCACGACGCATGAAATCGGCGACAGTGGTGCCGTGCCGAGCATGATCGCAACGACCGGCGGACGAGGCCGGACTGGAACTTCGAGGAGCAGACGTGTTGGTGGCGTTCAGCGTGGCCCCGAGCGGTGCCGGGGACAGCGACAGCGTGAGCGAAGCGGTGGCGGCGGCGGTGAAGGTGGTGCGGGAGTCCGGTCTGCCGCACGAGACGACATCGATGTTCACCACCATCGAAGGGGAGTGGGATGAGGTGATGGACGTGGTGAAACGCGCCACGGAGGCGGTGTCGGCGCACGCCCCGCGCACCAGCCTGGTGCTCAAAGCGGACATTCGGCCTGGTTACACCAATCAACTGCACGAGAAGGTGCGTCGGGTGGAGGAGCACCTGCGGGAGACCTCTTGACCGGTGACCCGCGCTGGTGAACACGGCGAAAAGGTGTGGGGTGGCGTCGACGTCGAAGCCACCCCACACCCGTTAACGCGCGTGCCGTCAGCTGTCGGCCTTCGGGTGATCCACGATCGGCGCGTTGACGCATTCGTTGGCCTGCGGCGACAGGATCGGCACGACGATGCCGATCAGGGCGCCGACGTTGTTGCCGCACAGCTGCACCGGGATGGCGCTGACGTTGTTGTCGTCAAGCAGGTTGACGCCGTCGTTGTCGGCGCTGTCCGCGAATGCGGTGGTGCCGAGGGTCATGACGCCGAGAGCGGCGGCACCGGCGACACCGGCAACACGGGTTGCAATACGCACTGTTCTGTACCTCTCGTCGAACTACTGGCTGAAGGTCCTCTAATCGGAGGCCCCGCAGACCCGTGAGAAAACAACCGTCCCTCGCGGGCTCTGTTCCCCCTTCGGTGATCAAGGCCGCCGAACCTGAGGGGGCAACCCGCAATGCCACCTGTTCGAGTGGCATTAGTTCACTTTTTCGAATTGATCTTGAGAGGTTTCGGCGTGTCGTTCCCGGCCTCCCCTGGGGCACGCTGAGCGCGAACATCCGCCGCCCTGCCACCACCCGGCTCGTGGGACGTGTCAGGATGGTGGTGTGACGAGGCCGGATCCACGCCAGAACGCAGCAGCGATGTCCGCCGCGATGGCGGGCGCAGTCGACCTGTCGGCCCTGAAGAACCGGGCTGAGGCCACCGCTCGGGCGGCCAATCAGGCAGCCACCAACGGCGACGGCGGTGCCGCGTCGGCGAATTCGCCGATCGTGGAGGTCACCGAGGCCACCTTCCAGGCCGAGGTGGTCGAGAAGTCCATGCAGGTGCCGGTGGTCATCGACCTGTGGGCGACCTGGTGCGGACCGTGCAAGCAGCTTTCGCCGGTGCTCGAACGCCTCGCCACGGAAGGCAACGGCGCCTGGGTGCTGGCCAAGATCGACGTCGACGCGAACCCGCGGATCGCGCAGTTGTTCCAGGTGCAGTCGGTGCCCACGGTGATCGCGGTCGCTGGTGGGCAGCCGGTGGATGCCTTCGCGGGTGCGCAGCCGGAGCCGCAGATCCGGCAGTGGATCGACTCGCTGCTGGGCGCCCTGCGCGACCAGATGCCCGGAATCCGGGCTGCCGAGCAGCAGCAGGGTGCCGAGCCGGCCGCCGAGGAGCCCGAGGACCTGCGGTTCAGTGCGGCCGAGGAGGCCTTGGAGCGCGGCGACTACCCGACCGCCGAAGCCGCTTACCAGAAGATCCTCGACAGCGAGCCGAACAACGAGCAAGCGAAGGCCGCGCTCGCGCAGGTCCGCTTCACCGCGCGGGCCGAGCAGGCCGATCCGGCGGCGATCGAGCGGGCCGACGCGACACCCGAGGACATCGACGCGCAGCTCGCCGCCGCCGATGCCGAAGTGGCCGTCGGTCGCGTCGAGGCCGGTTTCGACCGGCTGGTTCGCGCGATCAAGCGCACCTCGGGCGATGATCGGGACCGGATTCGGCGGCACCTGATCGAGATGTTCGAGGTCTTCCCCGACGGCGACGAGCGGGTCGGCGCGGCCCGCCGGGCGTTGGCCAGCGCACTGTTCTGACGCGGCGCGCGCGGATCGGCGTGGTGCTGCGGGTCGCGAGCGGCCGCGCCGGTGGGAACCGGCCTTTTCGCTCACGAGCACGTGCTGCCCAGCGCCGACCCGCACGCCTGCTCAGGCGAGCAGCCGGTTGCGCAGCGCGGTCAGGTCCGCATCGGTGACACCGCTGGCGCGCAGGTATGCCGCAATGTCGCGCGAGGTCACCGCGGTGTGGATGAGTTCGTGCGCGGTGGTGCCTCGTTCAGCGATGATCTGCGCGATCTTCGGTGCGTCATCCGGCAGGCCCAGCCGCTCGTAGAGCGGTGCGAGGCGGGTGTGGCTGAGGGCGTGGTCCTCGGCGATGTCCGCCGGGCTGACACCGAGTACGGCCAGCAGGACCAGCACGATCAGGCCGGTGCGGTCGCGTCCGCCGCCGCAGTGCACCAGGACACCACCCGGCTCGGCCCGTGCGATCGCGGTGACCACGGCCGCGGTGCGCTGCGGGAACCGGTCCAGGAAAGCCTGGTAGTACAGCGGGGTGCAGGAAATGCCGCCGCCCCACCGCGCCCAGAACTCGGTGTCGGAGTGGTCGTCCAGCGGCAGGTGGGTGGTGGTCAATTCGGCCGGGCGGGGTGCGGTGTCCGGTTCTCGTTCGTCGTCCCCGGTGAGGTCGATGATCGTGCGGATGCCGTGTTGCCGTAGCGCCGACCAACCGGCTGCGGTGAGGGCGGCGGGGTCGTCGCAGCGAACCACCGCGCCCCAACGGATTTTCCGGTCGGTTCCCGCCACCCGGAGGCCACCGAGATCGCGTGCGTTGTGGCAACCGTCCCAGTCGAGATGTCGTTCGATGTCCATGGCCGTGGGACGTCCATGGGCGGTTCGGGTTGTCTGGTGCCGCGACTGGCCAATCCTCGAACGGCGGTGCGGGAGTTCATGCCAGTCCGGGTAGCAGTGCGTGCGCGTTGCCGTGCAGGACCTGCGCGAGGAGTTCGGGACGGGCCGCGAAGTGGTTGTCGACGTTGTTGGTGTACCAGCTGGCCATTTCCGGGCTCACCGCTGGGAAGTCGGTGCCGAAGAGGATCCGGTTTGGTGGCACGAAATTCTCCAGCGCGACCAGGTTGGTCTCGAAACCCGACAGCGCCGTCTCGAAGTAGAACGTGCGGAAGTCGGCGACGATCTCCTCGGGGGTGAGCTCGCAGCCCAGGTAGTGCGACAGCACGGCGACCCGGGCGGCGAGCACCGGTGTGCTGCCGCCGGAGTGCGACAGGATGATCCGCACGTTCGGGTACTGCCGTTTCCGGCCGCTGGTGACGAGGTCCGCGGCGGCTTTGTAGGTTTCGTTGGGCACCTCGCTCACCGGTGTGGGCAGGAACCTGTTCGGCATCCGGTTGCGCCCTGGGGTCTGCTCGCCGTGGAGGAAGACGAGCGTGCCGCGCCGGTTGAGTTCGGCCCAGAGCGGCTCGAAGATGTCGTCGCCCAGCGAGTGGGCTTGCTCGCCGGTGCCGTAGACGTTCGTAAACGTGACGCCGTCGGCGTCCAGTTCGTCGAGCGCGTAGGTCAGTTCGTCGAGCGCGGCGTCGATGTCCGTGGGTGTCGGGAGATGCGCGAAGAAGCCGAACCGGCCGGGGTGGTCGTCGACTGCCTGGCGGGCGAGCGCGTTGACGTCGCGGGCGAATGTTCGGCGTTGCTGCGCGGGCAGATTCCGGTCCAGGTCGTTGGGCAGCGAGAGGATCGCGGTCTTGATGCCGAGGCCGTCCATGAACGCGAGGCTGGTTTCGGGCGTCCAGCGCATCGCGCCGATGGGGAAGCGCCAGCCGGTTTCCGCGGCGAGCGTGCGCTGCAGGGATTCGGACAGCTCGCCGCTGGGGAAGATGTGGTGGTGGAAGTCGACTCGCGCCGGGCCAGGCGTGCTCGCGGTCATGTCCTCCAGTGAAGCAAATAATTGACATCTGTCAATAGTTGCCCTTGGTAGGCTGCTCGGGTGAGTGATCCGGCCCCGGAGCTGCGGCTCCTCGACGCCCTCTTCCGACTCAGCAAGTCTGTGCTGGCCGACGCGCGAACGCACGTCGCGGCCGCCGCGGACCTCGATCTCGCCGATTTCCTGGCGCTGCGCACCGTCGAGCTGGGGGTCGACACCCCAGGCGGGCTGGTGGCCGACCTCGGCCTCAACCCGGCCGTCGTGAGTCGTGCGCTGACCAAGCTCGCCAAGGCCGGTCTCGTCGAGCGGCGCATCGACCCCGACGACTCCCGGCGATCCCGCCTCGCGCTCACCGCGCAGGGTGCGCGCACCACCGCCGCGATCGCCGCGCGCGTCCGGCCGGGCCTGGCCCAACGCCTCCAGCGCCTCGACCCGGACCGACGTCAAACCCTCGTCGAGGCGCTCGAAGCACTCTGAAGGCCTGTCGTGAGCGCGGAAGCTCGGTCCAACCGCACGACGGTGCGGTCAGCTCACGCGCCGTATTTGGTGCTGCACGGGGCGAATCCCTCCTGGACGCCGACCCGGAAGGCCTCCACCCGAGCGAACCCCACGGGCACCTGGTCGCCGTTGACGTTCGCCGCGATCAGGCTGTTCTCACCGAGCAGCGCGGACACTCCCTCGTCGATGTCCTCCGGCACGATGCGCAGATTGCCGACCGGGTTGCGCTGCCCGAGCGGATCCTCGACCAGCAGGCCACTCCACGAACCGACCATGCACGCGGTGCGCAGCCCAGCGGCTTCGTCGTCCAGCGGCAGGCCCGCCGCCTTCTGCACCGACAGCGCGTATCTGGACGCGACCTGGGCGTAGGCGGCGAAATCGCCATAACCGGCGGAGTTCGCGTCCTTGCTCGGCGGATTCGCGATCTTCTGCAGCTCCGCGAGATCCAGCGAGACGGTGTTCGTGTCCGCGCAGTACGAAGCTGGTGCGGTGGACTGCTGTCGGCCGCACTGCGTCGGCTGCGTGACGATCCTCGGCGGCTCGGCGCCGGTGTCGCGGAAGACCGCCCGCAGGCTCTGCTCCACCGCGTCGAGGCTGGTCTGATCGATCGGCAGGTCGGTGTCCTGCTGCGCCTTCCAGGACTTGAACAGCGTGGTGCGCTCCTCGACGTCCTTGAGGTCCATCTCGGCGCACCGCTGCGGGCCGTCGCTGAAGCCGTACTGGAACGCCGTGACCCGGTCGAACGCGCTGCCATGCGCGTTGCTGCCGCCGTAGTCGGAGGTTCCCGGTGCGTCGCGGATGAAGTTCAGCACGCCCATGACCTGGTTGAGGCCCTGGCCGGTGGAAACCTGGAAGTACGGCGAGGAACCCTCGGCGACGTACCGGAAATACGCGCCGGTGAAGCAGTCGGCCTGCTGCTCCAGCACGATCACCTGGTCGTTCATGCTGGCCGTGCCCGCGCGGTGCTGCACCGCGTGCCCCATCTCGTGCGCGAGGACCGTCACCACGGCCATCGGCCCGAAACTGTTGCTGAGTTCCGGAAGCAGCGTGCCGCGATCCCAGGCGATGAAGTCTTCCGGTGGGCAGTAGAAGGCGTTGACCACACCCGCGGTGTTCGAGCCGCACAACTGGATGCCGGGGCCCGCCGAGTCGTAGGAGACCAGGCGCTTGACCGGATCGAACTGCTTGCCGGGGAACGCCTTCGGGAAGGTCTCCGTCCAGTAGGCCTCGACATCGGCGACCGCGTTGCGCGCGAGCTTGTCCATCGGACCGTTGTCCGTGCCCTCCACCGGCAGCGGCGAATCCGGTGCGCCGTCCTTCGGGCCGCTCGGGCCGTTGGTGGCGGGCAGCCCGGCCACATCCGTGGTCGAGTAGCCACCGAGCGTCGTGGGCGTGCCGCTGATCGCCTGCGAACACCCGCCGATCAGGGCGGCGCACGCGAGCACGGAGATCGCGGTGCCGAGGATCCGCTTCCGCCGTCGGTTTCTCGTCGATACCGATACCACTGACGCGCCCCATCCTGCTGAAGGTGCCCAAGTCCTCCTGCCACCGGTCGGCCTTGAGCCGTCCGATGCGCGAACCAGCCTATCGGGTCACTGATCAGCCTCACGGGCGATCTCGACGGATGCTCGCGCCGCCTGATGACAGGAAGGTTCCCTTGCTCGCACCGGGCGGTGGCGTGGTGGCAGGAAGGTTCCCTTGCTCTCCCGAACTCGCAGGTCGGGTGCGCAGGGCGGTGGCCGCGAGGAGCAGGGCGATGGCGGCGAAGGTCGCGCCGATGACGAACGCGAGGCGGTAACCGCTGGTGATCGCCGAGACCGGTGGTTCGCCGGTGGTCAGCAGCACATTGGTGTGCGCCGTCGCCAGGGAGCTGAGGATGGCGAGGCCGATGCGGCGCACCCCGGCCTCTGGGGCGAGCACGCGGACCGCCAGCAGCACGGCCCCGATCCCGATGGGCACGTTGACGATGAAGATCCAGTGCCAGCCGACCGTCTGGGTCAGCACGCCACCGGCGCGGATCGGCTCACGCGCCGCAGGCGGTGGCGCCGCCGAGAGCTCCGGTCCGAAACGCCGCGATCCGGTCGAATCCGGTCAGCGAGCTGGTGCCGTGCGCGTCGCGGGAGATGTCGTCGGATACGAGGACGATCTCGACGGCCTCGTCGAGATCCCCCGGCGAAAGTGCGGGTTGCGCGGCGGTGAAAGCACCGGTGAGGCAGCTGATCTGCACGCTGCTGGCGGGTCGGCCGAGTTCGGTGAGGGCGGCCAGCGCGTACCGCGAGGCGAGCAGGGTGGTGACGGCTTGATCACCGATGCCGCGGTGCGGTTCGGCGAGTGCCGCGCGGTCGACGACAACCGTCGGGGGCGGTGCGCAGAACGCCACCGGGCCGGTCGATTCGGGACAGCCGGGCGTGGAGCGGCGGATCGGCGCGGTCCACCGCCCGCCGCGCCGCGCGACGAAAGCGGCGAAGTAGCCGGACACGTCGTCGGCGCTCAGCACCGCATCCAGCGGCAGGTTGGGATCATCGGGCACCGGCGCGGCCAGCGCGGCTTCGGTCACGTCCGCGCAGCGTCGCGGACCGTCGAGAAAACCTCGCTGGAAGGCCGAGACGCGGTCGAAAGCGGTGCCGTGCGCATCGGTGCCGCTGCTGCCGACCGGGTCCCGGAACACGGTGATCGCCCGCATCGCGCCATCCAGCTGCTCGGGGTCGATGCGCAGGTGCTGGGAATGGCCGTCGACCACCCAGCGGATGAACGATCCCGCGTAGCAGTCGGCCATCTCTTCCAGCCGGGTCGAATCCTGCTGCTCGCCGAGGTTCATTCCGGCGCGCTGCTGCACCGCGTGCCCGAACTCGTGCGCGAGCACCACCACGACCGATGCGTCGCCGTAGTGCTCGCGCAGCACCGGTAGCAGCGCCGCGCGGTCCCAGGCGATGGCATCGACCGTGCCGCAGTAGTACGCGTTGCCTTCCAGGTCCTGCACATCGGCCGCACAAGGCGGTGGGCTGCCGGTGCCGGTGGTGTCGACCGAGAAGAACCCGCCGTCGAGATCCCGCCAAGGCGCACCGAACACCGCCGGGTACTGCCCCGCCCAGTACTGCTGCACGTCGGTGACGACCGTCGCCGCGAGCCGATCGGTGTCGCTGTGGTCGGTGCCGTGCACGAAGGACGGGTCGACGCTGTGATCAACCACACGGGGATCAACCACACGGGGATCAACCACACGGGGCGGCCCGGGCGGTGCCGGGGTGCAAGCGCTGATGATCAGCCCGACCACCATCGCGACCAGTCCGAGCGCGCGCACGCCGCCCAGCTTCCCATCAACGGGTCGGTGCTGCGGTCCTGGCGCTCCCGCACACGCCGGATCGGTCCGAGATATGGTCCGCTGCTGTGAGAGCCGTCCACCGCTTCACCGTGCGCGCCCACCTGCCCGAGCCGTTGAGCGCGCTCGGCACGCTGGCGACCAACCTCCGCTGGGCCTGGCACCCGCCGACCCAGGACCTGTTCGCGGCGGTCGACCCGCGGGTGTGGTCGACGGTGGGCGGGGATCCGCTGCGGCTGCTCGCCGAGGTGCCCGCCGAACGGTTGCGGCAACTGGCCGCTGACCAGGACTTCCTGGCGCGCACCAGGGCCGTTGACGACGACCTGCGCCGTTACCGGACCATGCCGCGCTGGTACCAGCAGCGGCAGGACGAGGGCGGCGAACTGCCCACCTCGATCGCCTACTTCTCGATGGAGTTCGGCCTCACCGAGGCCCTGCCGAACTATTCCGGCGGCCTCGGGGTGCTGGCCGGGGATCACCTGAAATCGGCTTCCGACCTCGGTGTGCCGATGATCGGGGTGGGGCTGCTGTACCGGTCCGGGTACTTCCGGCAGGCGTTGTCCACCGAGGGTTGGCAGGTCGAGCACTACCCGGTGGTGGATCCGCGCGGCCTGCCGCTGGAGATGCTGACCGAGCCGTCGGGGCGGCCGATCCTGGTGCGGGTCGCGATGCCCGCCGGGCGCACCCTGCACGCCCGGCTCTGGAAGGCGCAGGTCGGGCGAGTTCCGCTGCTGCTGCTGGACAGCGACCTGCCGGAGAACGACGACGACCTGCGCAGCACCACCGACCGGCTCTACGGCGGCGACGGGGAGCACCGGATCCGCCAGGAGATCCTCGCCGGGATCGGCGGCATGCGAGCGGTTCGCGCCTACTGCGAGCTGACCGGCCACCCGCAGCCCGAGGTGTTCCACACCAACGAGGGGCATGCCGGTTTCCTGGGGTTGGAGCGGGCCCGCGAGTTGCAGCACGATCCGGGGTTGCAGTTCGACCAGGCGGTGGCGGCGGTGCGCGCCGGGACGGTGTTCACCACGCACACCCCGGTTCCGGCCGGGATCGACCGCTTCCCGGTGGACCTGGTGCGGCACTACTTCGGTGACGGTCGTGAGCAGGCCCTGCTGCCCGGGATTCCCACGGATCGGGTGCTGGCGCTCGGAGCCGAGGACAACCCGGGCATGTTCAACATGGCCCACATGGGGTTGCGGCTCGCGCAGCGCGCCAACGGTGTTTCCGGGCTGCACGGCAACGTCATCCGCAAGATGTTCCGCAACCTGTGGCCGGGTTTCGGCACCGAGGAGATCCCGATCCGGGCGGTCACCAACGGGGTGCACGGGCCGACCTGGTCGGCGCGGGAACTCGGCAAACTGCTCGGGGAGTCCGAAATGGACAGCGGAGCGGGGCTGCGCGGCATGGAGCCGGTCAGCGACTCGCTGCTGTGGGAACTGCGCTGTTCGCTGCGGCAACGGCTGGTCGACGAGGTGCGCCGCAGGCTGCGGATCGCGTGGTTGCAGCGCGGCGCGTCGGATCTGGAACTCGGTTGGTGCGACTCGGTTTTCGATCCGGACGTGCTGACCATCGGATTCGCCCGTCGAGTCCCGACCTACAAGCGCGCGACGCTGATGTTGCGCGACACCGACCGGCTGCGGGAACTGCTGCTCGACGCCGATCGACCGGTGCAGATCGTGGTCGCCGGCAAGTCGCATCCGGCCGATGAGGGCGGCAAGGCGATGATCCAGAAGATCGTGCGGTTCGCCGACCAGGCCGATGTGCGCCACCGCATCGTGTTCCTGCCCGACTACGACATGTCGCTGGCCAGGTACCTGGTGTCGGGTTGCGACGTGTGGCTGAACAATCCGGTGCGGCCGTTGGAGGCGTGCGGGACCTCGGGGATGAAGGCGGCGCTCAACGGCGGCCTGAACCTGTCGGTGCGGGACGGCTGGTGGGACGAGATGTTCGACGGCCACAACGGCTGGGCGATTCCCAACGCCGACGGGGTCAACGACCCGAACCGGCGCGACGACCTGGAAGCCGCGGCGCTGTACGAGCTGATCTCCGAGCACGTGGCCCCGATGTACTACGAGCGCAACACCGACGGGGTGCCGGGCAAGTGGATGTCGATGGTGCGGCACACCTTGGCCACGCTGGGCCCCCGCGTGCAGGCGTCGCGGATGGTGCGCGAATACGTCGACAACCACTACACACCGGCCGCGCGGTCGGTGCGGGCGGTCACCGCGGACGGTTACCGCGGCGCGCGGGAGATCGCCGAGTACCGCGCCCGCTTGCAGGCGGCGTGGACGTGGGTGCGGATCAGCGACACCGAGATGTCCGTCGCCGACGGCACTCCGCTGCTCGGTGGGCAGGTGGCGGTGCGGGCGCGGGTCGACCTGGCCGGGCTCGATCCGTCCGATGTGGACGTCGAGGTGGTGGTGGGGCGCGTCGACGATTCCGATGTGCTGCACGACTTCGTCACCGCGTCGATGCATCCGGCCGAAGGCGGTCGCTACGAGGCGGAGGTGACCCTGCCGCACGCCGGGCCCGCCGGTTACACCGTCCGGGTCCTGCCCAGGCATCCGCTGCTGTCCGGCCCCGCAGAACTCGGCAAGGTCGTCCTCGCCAGCTGACCGCCACCGGCCCGTGAACGGTCGACACGCTCGGAGAACCGCCCTGCCGGAAGGCAGTGCGGCAGCCGTCCACGCAGCACGCCGTGGCGGTGCCCCGTCCACGGAGCGGAGCTCGTGAGCGATGGCCGATTTCGCGAAACCGGCGCCTCCCACGGGAACGGCGGGCGATTCCCGCGAAATCGCCCGCCGTCAAGTCCCGCGCACGGGATCAGCGCTCGGGTCGACTGCCGAAGTGCACGGTCTTCGCGGCCAGCAGGAACAGGTCCGCGCGCCGGTCGACACCCGCCGGGTCGGCGGGGTCGAGCAGCCGGTCCAGCGTCGCCACGTCCTCGGCGTCCAGCAGTTCACCGAGCATCGCGCGCTGTCGCTCCAGCGTTTGCCGCACCGACCGCCTCGGCCCCTCGGCCAGGGGTGCGGGGTGGTCCACGAGGAAGGTCCTGCTGCGCGCCTCGGTGAGTCCGGCGGCGCGCAGCATGCCGGGCCAGTCCTCGACCACCGACACCGAACCCGGCAGCTCCGCCCGCATCCGGTTGAACCGGTCCGCCAGCACCGCATCCACCCGGGCCTGCAGTCCGGGACGCCCGAAACCGAGGTCACCTGGCAGCCAGCGGGCCGGTAGACCGCCCTCGACGACGGCCAGCACGCCGCCGGGTTCGAGCAGCCCGGCCAGCTGGTCCAGCGCGCCCTGCTGATCGCCGACGTGGTGCACGACCTGCCCGGACCACACCAGATCCGCGCGCCCCAGATCGGCGAGTCCCGCCGGGAACTCGGCCAGCCGGGTACGCAGCCGGACACCGAGCCGGTCGGCCCGCTGCTCGGCGCGGGCCAGCAGTTCCGGTGTGCCGTCCACCGCGGTGACCTCGGCCTGCGGGAAGACCGCCGCCAACCGGCAGGCCGCCACTCCCGGCCCGCTGCCGATGTCCAGGATCCGCCGTGGAGTCAGGTGCTCCAGCTCCTCCAGAGCCTGGCGCACGTAGGGGCTGTGCGCTTCGCCTTCGAGTTCCAGCATGTCGGCCATCGCGGCCCAGTCGACGTCGTTCATCGCACCTGCTCCAGCATTTCTTCCTCGATCAGATCCATGTTCACCGCGATCGCCGCCTTCGCCCCGGCCGCCGCCGCGGTCACCACCTGGGTGGCGAAATCCACCACGTTGCCGACCGCCCACACACCCGGCTCGCTGGTCAGCCCACTCGGGTCCACCCGGACCCAGCCGGTGTCGTCGAGTTGGCAGCCCAGACCGGTGAGCAGCGCGTCATTGGGCGTGGGCCGGGCGGGCACGAACAGCGCGGACCGCGCCACGACGGTCCCGTCGGCCAGTCGCACACCGCGCAGCTCGTCGTTCTCGACCACCAGACCGCTGACCGAGCCGTCGATGATCCGCACACCGCGGGCGGCCAGCTTGGCGCGCCCCGCTTCGTCGAGTTCCTCGGCGAAGAACACCACGTCGTCCGACCACTGCCGCACCAGCAGCGCCTGGTGCACGGCCCCGGACCGCCAGCCGAGCACACCGAGCGGCCGGTCGCGGACCTCCCAGCCGTGGCAGTACGGGCAGTGCAGCACGTCCCGCGCCCAGCGTTCCCGCAGGCCAGGCACATCGGGCAGGTCGTCGCGCAGGCCGGTCGCCACGATCACCCGACGAGCCCGCACCGCGCCGTCGGCGAGCTCGGCCTCGAAGCCGCCGCCGTCCCGCCGCAGCACGCGCACTTCGCCCGCGACGATGCGCCCGCCGTACCGCTGGACCTCCGACCGGCCAGTGGCCAGCAGTTGCGCCGGTGGTGTGCCGTCCCGGGAGATGAACCCGTGCACCTCGTGCGCGGGAGCGTTGCGCGGCTTGCCGGAGTCGACCACCAGCACTCGGCGGCGGGCCCTGGACAGCACTAGTGCGGTGCTCAGACCGCCAGCGCCACCCCCGATGACCAATACGTCTTCCATGGGTTGAACACCTCCTCGGCCCACCATGCGGCGCGGCGGAGCGAGTTGACAAACTTCGTTGCTGTTTCTGCAATAAGGGAATGGAAGACGTACTCGCCGCCGTTGGACCCCGCCTCAAACGCATCCGCCAGCAGCGCAGCTGCACCCTCGCGTCGCTGTCGGAGACCACCGGGATCTCGGTGAGCACGCTGTCCCGGCTGGAATCCGGGCAGCGCAAGCCGAGCCTGGAACTGCTGCTGCCCATCGCCCAAGCCCACCAGGTGCCGCTGGACGAGCTGGTCGGCGCACCGCCGGTCGGTGACCCGAGGGTGCGGTTGAAGCCGGTCAAGCGCTGGGACGCGACGGTGGTGCCGCTGACCCAGCAGCCCGGCGGGTTGCAGGCCTTCAAGATGGTCATCGGTACCGCCCGCAGCAAACCCGAGCCGCGCACGCACGAGGGCTACGAGTGGCTGTACGTGCTGAGCGGGAAGCTGCGGCTGGTGCTCGCGCAGCACGACGTGGTGCTCAAGGTGGGGGAGGCCGCCGAGTTCGACACCCGGCTGCCGCACTGGTTCGGCAGCACTGGTGAGGCGCCGGTGGAGGTCCTCAGCCTGTTCGGACCGCAAGGCGAACGCATGCACGTCCGCGCCAAACCCCGTTCCTGACTCGCCAGCGCATTGGTTTCCGCTCAGCGGTCCGGGATTCCAGATCCCGCAGTCACATAGCCGCGTCCTGTGCACCCTCCACAAGGGACCGCGCAAAGTCGGCCGCGCGGTGGATGACATGCGGTTTCCCTTTCAATCAACCCGCTGGTTCGCGTATCGACAGGGCGCCACGAGTTGTCAACCAGTTGGTTGGTTGCGGGGTACAGTGCGGTTGTGTCCCGCAACGCCGAAGCCACCAGAGCCCGCATCTTCGAGGCGGCCATCGCCGAATTCGCCGCCTACGGCATCGCTGGCGCGCGCGTCGACCGGATCGCCAAGCAGGCGCACGCCAACAAGCAGCTGATCTACGCCTACTTCGGCAGCAAGGACGCGCTGTTCTCCGAGGTGCTGAACCGCACGATGGACGAACTGGCCTCCGAGATCCCGATCGAAGGGGACGACCTGCCCGGCTACGTCGACCGGCTCGCGGCCTACCACGTGGCGAACCCGCACGTCCTGCGGCTGTTGCTGTGGGAAGCCTTGGAACGCGGCGAGTCCGGCGTGCTCCCCGACTCCGAGCGCAGCGCCCACTACCGGGAGAAGACCGGCAGCGTCCGCCGCGCCCAGGAGACGGGCAAGGTCACCGACGAGTTCGACCCCGGGATGCTCGCGCTGCTGTCTGTCGGGATGATCAGCTGGCCGCTCGCGGTGCCCCAGCTGCTCCGCCTGTTCCACGGCAGCGCGAAGCTCGAAGACCTCCGAGCGGCCGCCCGAAAAGCCGTCGAGCGCCTCACCGAACCCCGCTGAACTCCCCGCCCGGCAACGGGTTTGGGCCAACTGTGTGATCTTGAAACGCAGGGTTCGGAAACTCCCGGTGACACGATGCTCGCGCACGGTAACTTTTCCTGATGCGTTGGATCTCGTGTTGGAGATCCGGCAGGCCGATGGGCTGGGGGTGTCGGGGAATGGCTGGCTTCGTCAACTCGGTGCTGAACCTGCTTCAGTTCGCAATTCTCGTTCTCATCGCGGTCGCTGGGATATCCGTGTGGCAGCGCCGATGGCCGCCCACACCCCCGTTCGCGCGGCCGCGCGGTACCAGCAGCGCCCAGTTGCGGTCCGACCAGAACGCGAAATTCTTCTACGACCGGGGTTTCCTGTTCCTGCGGCGCTGGTTCTTCGTCGGCACCGGCTGCCCACCGGCGCGCATCAACCGCCAGCGGTTGGGCGAAATGCGAACCGAGCAGGCCGACCAACCGGTCCGGGTGGCGTCCACCGCCGGTCGGACGTGGTGGTGGTTCGAGAACAACTTCTACTGGGAATCGGGCGGTTACTCGGCGTCGGATGTGATCGCCTTGGTGCGTGATCGGCAGCGCAAGGACAAGGCCAAGCTGGACCGCGCGCACGCGCAGCTCGACGGCGATCGGCGTTCACCCGCCCGCCGCCCGACGATTTCGCGCGAGGTCAAGATGCGGGTGTTCCAGCGCGACGGCGGCCGGTGCGTCCAGTGCGGCACCGATTTCGAGATCCAGTACGACCACGTAATCCCGGTCGCGCTCGGCGGCAGCTCGACAGAGCAGAACCTCCAGCTCCTGTGCGCCCGGTGCAACCAGTCCAAAGGCGCGAACCTGTGAAACCGCGTGGCCGAGAGCGGTTGTTCCGGTGAGAAACGGGAATTTCACTGACGAGCCCACACCGCCGATCCCAACCCGCATGCCTTCGGGCCTGTCTTCTCGCTCCTCTCGCGCGATGCGGGGCGGAATTTCGTAGCGCGCTCGGAAGGCGCGGCGGTCGAGCGGTCCGGTCGCCACCAGGACGAAGGCGCCCGTGCGTGTCGACGCGACGCGGGTCGGCGGCGCCGCCCAGCTGCGGTAGCTCAGCGATGATCCGCGGAACTCGGTATCGCTGCGTGGATGCCCGCCGACAGGACAGGTGAACGCCTCGCGCCGGCCTTCGAACGAAAACCAGTTCGGCAACGCCTAGTTCGGACGCGCACCCCGTCCAGCACCGGTGCGGCGCTCGATGCGCGACAAGATCCAGTCGAATGTCGACGACCCTGCCATTTCGCTGATCGCGACGAGACGGCAGGCTTGGGGGCATGACCGAAACCAGCACGATGCGTGCCATCAGCCAAGACGTCCTCGGTGGCCCCGAGGTGCTGCGGGAAGTGGAACTGCCACGGCCGGCGCCGGGGCTCGGCGAAGTGCTGATCCAGGTGCACGCCGCCGGGCTCAACCCGACCGACTGGAAGCACCGGGCCAACCGGCGATTCCTCGGCGAACCGCCGTTCGTCCTGGGCTGGGACGTCTCCGGCGTCGTCGAAGCCGTTGGGACGGGCGTCACCGTGCACAAGCCGGGTGACGAGGTCTTCGGGATGCTGCCCTACCCGCGTGGCGTGGGCTCGCACGCCGAATACGTCACCGGGCCCGCCCGCGCATTCGTGCCCAAGCCGTCCAATGTGGAGCATGTGCAGGCGGCCGCCATCCCGCTCGCCGCGCTGACCGCCTGGCAAGCCCTGGTGGACACCGCCGGGCTGCAGGCCGGGCAGCGAGTCCTGATCCACGCGGCGGCCGGAGGAGTCGGCCACCTGGCGGTGCAGATCGCCAAGGATCGCGGTGCGTACGTGATCGGCACCGCCAGCGCGGGCAAACACGAATTCCTGCGCGGTTTGGGTGCCGACGAGCTGATCGACTACCGGGAGGTCGATTTCGCGACCGCCGTCAGCGATGTCGACGTCGTGTTGGACACCATCGCAGGCGACTACCGAAGCCGTTCACTGCGCACCCTCCGGCCAGGTGGCGTCCTGGTGTCCATCCTGCCGTACGGGCGGGACGAAATCGCCGCCGAAGCAGATCGACTCGGCGTGCGCGTGGAACTGTTGATCGTCGAGGCCGACCACGCCGGGATGAACGCCATCCGCGAACTCGTCGAAGCAGGCCGCCTGCGCGCCGAGATCGCGGGGGTGTTCCCGTTGGCGGAGGCAGCGAAGGCGCACGCACTCGGCGAAACCGGCCGCACCACCGGGAAGCTGGTGCTCGCCGTGCGGTGAGCGGCTCACGCCACGGAAAGCCGTTCGCGGGTCTCGGCGACCCGTGGCGACCACGGAGCCAACTCCTCGGCCTTCGCCAAAGCGACACGTGCGGCGGCGTTGTCGCGGCACGCCATGTGCGCCCGCGCGAGGGTGGCGAAGTCGTCGGCGCGCGACAGCGGGGAGTGGTTGTACTCGGCGCCGGTCGTGGCGAGGCGGACCGCGTTGTCCGCGTCGCCTTCGATCAGCGCGAGCAGCCCGTTCGCGCCGCTGAGCTCGAACTCGGGATAGCCGAGCTGGATCGCGTCGCTGAGCGCCTTCTTCGCCGTCGGCAGCAGGGTTTCCGCAGGCAGCTGCCCGGCCTCCACCGCCTTGAACCCGAGACCCGCCAACCCCGCCAGCAGGTACGACATCTTCCGGGGCGGGATTTCGTCGTTGTCCGCCAGGTACTTCAGCAGCAACATGACCCCCGGCGCGTACTGGCCACGCGACTCCATCACGGCGACCCGACACGACATCGTGACGTTCAAACCGGGGTACTGCGCGGCCAGTTCGTCGGCGCGGCTCTGCGCATCGTCGACGTCGCCCTCGCGCAGCGCCTCGTACACGCGGGCGGCCAGCGGCGCGGCCAGGAACTCGGCGCGTTCGGGATCGGGCATGCGGGGCAAGGCGAACAGCAGCCAACCGGTCGAGGTGGTCAGCGGAACCCGCTTCGGCCACAACTTGTAGAGCATGAGCGGGGTCGCGGCGATCACGAAACCGCGACCGAACGGCCCATCGGCCAACAACCAGCCAGCGCCAACCACCGCGACCCCCACCAGCGCCGACAACAGCCCCGCCAACCAGCAGCGCAGGATCACCGGGGACCGCCACGGGCCGATCTGGCAGCGCAGCGTGATCGGAAGCGATCGAAGGGTGAACTTCACGCGGCCGAACTGCCACGACGCGACCTCACGCATGGCGCCGAAGATCACGTGCCGAACCCGCAACCCGAAAACCACCGAGCCGACCAGCAACCCGAGCTGGGTCGCGATGGGCAGCAAGATCACCCCGACCAGCGCGCCCAGCCAGCCGACGGCGGCACCACCAGCACCGGTGCCCACGACCTGCTCCACGGCCGCCACCACCGCGGCGCCCACAACGCCGCTCACGACCCAAGGGCGGAACCAAAAACTCTGCGCTCGCACAAGCCCAAAAGCGTACGGGACACACCCCAGGCCAATACCCGCTTTCACCCAGCCCCCGGCGCCAGGGTGCGAGCAAGGGAACCTTCCTGTCACCACGGGCCCGAGGAGGTCGCAGCAAGGGAACCTTCCTGTCACCGAGACCCTGGTGGTGTCGGCATCGGTGTTGGTGCGAGGAAGGGAACCTTCCTGTCACCGCACGGCCGCGCGACTCGTTGAGCACCCGGTCTGAGCGCAGCATGGGAACCTTTCTGTCACCTGGCGCCGCTCGGGGTTGAGGCCTGGGGAAGGGAAGGCATGCGGCCCGGCCGATCGCAGCAAGGGAACCTTCCTGTCAGGAATGACTGGAAGGTTCCCTTGCTGCGGATTGAACTGCTTGGTGGTTAGCCAGCGGCTGTGATCGGTAGGCCAGCTGCTTTCCAGGCTCGGAATCCGCCCGCGAGGTCGGTTGCTTGGGTAAGTCCGAGTTCCTGTGCTTGGGCAGCGGCGAGGCTGGAGGCGTAGCCCTCGTTGCATACCAGGACGACCGGGCGGTCAGCGTGCAGGCCGTCCAGCCGGTGGCCACCGGCTGGGTCCAGTCGCCACTCCAGCACGATTCGCTCGACCGTGAGCGCGCCGGGGATCTCGCCGTCGGCGAGCCGGTCGGACTGCGGCCTGATGTCGATGATCAAACCGCCCTTCCGTTGCAGCGCGAGGGCTTCTTGGGGCGAGACTCGGGTGAGCTTCGCGCGTGATTCCGCCAACAGGTGCTCGATGCCGAACGGGCCACTCGCGACACCGTCCGGTCGTTGCGGCGGGACTTCGGTCATCCGATCTCCTCGGGCTGCCGTGCTTGCGCTCGTTGCGGTGGGATCGGTGGCACGTCGGCCAAGTCCGAGTAGTAGCGGACCGGCAGCAGCGGCGGCGAATACGCGTGCACGCTCGCCGAATTCACCGAACTGACATTGCGGACCTGGTGTGCCCGCCCGCTGCCGAATCCGATGTCCGAGCCGATGTCGTGGTGCACGGTGCGCACCGGGCCAGCGGGATATCGGTAGTCCTCGCGCAGCGCCCCGAACAGCACCGAGAACGACCCGGAGGCGCCACCGTGCTCGTGCGGTTCGGTGCCCTGGCCGGGCGCCCAGGAAAGCAGCCACAGCTCGACGCCCGCGGTGAGCCCGAGCCTGGCCCACCAGCGCTTTTCGTCGTCGACGCGGACGATGTCGAGCAGCGCTCCGGTGAGTTCCGAGCTGACCAGGCCGGTGAGGTCGCGCAGCTCTCGTGGCGTCCACAACTGGCGGTCGGGGCGGATCAGGTCGTGCAGCAGCGGGACGTCGAGCCCGGGGTGCAGCTCCACCGCACCGGGTTCGGGAAGTGGTTCGATCGGGGTGTATTCGGACAGGTGGGACGATTGCTCGTCCCCGGGAAGGTGCTGTCGCACAGCGCTCATGCGTGTCTCCAGTTCGTGTTGCGGTGAGCACGGCGCGACAGGCACACCTGTGGAAGGTGTGCGTCAGGTGGATGGATTCGTCGTGCCGCGCGATGAAGGCCTGGAAATCCGGCGGTAGTGGACCGCTTCAGCGACAGGCAGAGGTGACGACCAGGAAAAGGTCGATCACGCGATCGCGGGTGAGCAACGAATCGGACACGTCAGCGATCGTGGCACGGTGTCGGCGAAGGTGCCAGCACGATCGCGGTCGTCCCGGTATTTGGACAGGCGTTGAGCGTAGCGTCGCGGATGGCCCGGCCAGGCGAGCGCTGGGTGCTCCCGGCCGTAGCTGTCGCAGTCGGAGCAGGAACAATGGGCCGCGGAGGGGACCTGCCGGTACCTGCGGCGGTCCGGACGGAGACGAACCGTTTGCGCGATGCCGCGCCGTTGCGGTCAGTCACGGCTGGGAGGTAGACGTGGACGACCTGGTCATCCGGATGGATGGCGTCGGTGTCCGGCGGGGCAAGACCACGCTGGTGGCCGACGTGAACTGGTCGGTGGAGCTCGACGAGCGCTGGGTGGTGCTGGGCCCCAACGGGGCGGGCAAGACGACCCTGCTGAAGATGGCCAGCACCGAGATGCATCCGAGCGAGGGCACGGTGGACGTGCTCGGTGAGCGGCTGGGCAAGACCAACGTGTTCGAGCTCCGTCCCCGCATCGGCTTGTGCTCGGCGGCGTTGGCGGCCCGCATTCCCGGCGACGAACTGGTCCGCGACGTCGTGGTCAGCGCCGGGTACTCGGTGCTCGGCCGGTGGCGGGAGGAATACGAGTCGCTGGACACCGACCGCGCGGCGGAGTTGCTCGACATGCTCGGGGTGGCGCACCTGGCCGACCGCGAGTACGCGACGTTGTCCGAAGGGGAACGCAAGCGCGCCACCATCGCCCGAGCCCTGATGACCGACCCGGAACTGCTGCTGCTGGACGAGCCAGCCGCCGGACTCGACCTGGGCGGTCGGGAGGACTTGGTGGCTCGGTTGTCCGCGCTGGCCATGGACCCGGACGCGCCGGCATCGGTGCTGGTCACCCACCACGTGGAGGAGATTCCACCGGGTTTCACCCACGGTCTGCTGCTGCGCGAAGGAAGCATCGTCGCGCAGGGCCTGCTCGACGATGTGCTCACCGAGGACAACCTGTCGAAGACCTTCGACCAGGACCTGGAACTGCAACGCAGCGGTGCGCGGTATTTCGCGCGGCGGCGTGGCTGAGAGAGCTCTTCCGCGAAGCACCGCAGCCGCTTGACGCGTTCGCGGTTGGCGTGGCGGGTGCCGGATTCCGCCCACCGGTGTTTTCTGCGCGGTATGTCCCGGCGTGGTGTATTGGTCGTGCCTGTTGTCGCGGATTGCGCAGCCAGAAGGCGTCTTCCGTCGTTCCGCCACCCGCACCGCCGCGCGGAACGGGTTCCGGGACTGGCGCTGAGATCAGTGACACAGCAGTCGTCGGGCGGCGCGCGATAGCCTCCGGCGTGGTGGCGGTTCGACGAGGAGGTTGCTGCGTGGGCGAGTTCGTCAAGCTTGAGGTGGACGGTGCGATCGGCACGATCCGGCTGGATCGGCCGCCGATGAACGCGCTGAACCGGCAGATCGAGATCGAACTGCGGGACGCTGCTGCCCAGGCAGCCGAGCGTGCCGATGTTCGCGCCGTGATCGTCTACGGCGGCGAGAAGGTCTTCGCGGCAGGCGCGGACATCAAGGAGATGGCCGAAATGTCCTACAGCGACATGGCGCGCAAGGAGCAGCGCGGCCTGTCGGATGCGATGAGCCAGGTCGCCGCGATCCCGAAGCCGACCGTGGCCGCCTTGACCGGATATGCCCTCGGCGGTGGCTTCGAGTTGGCGTTGAGCTGTGATCGACGCATCGCTGGGGAGAACGTCAAGGTGGGCCAGCCGGAGATCCTGTTGGGCGTGATCCCCGGTGCGGGTGGGACGCAGCGCCTGGCTCGCCTGATCGGACCCAGCAAAGCGAAGGACATCATCTACACCGGACGCTTCGTCGATGCGCGGGAAGCGCTGTCGCTGGGCATGATCGACGAGGTCGTCGCGCCTGACGAGGTGTATGCGGCGGCGCGGCGCTGGGCCGAGCAGTTCACCGGCGGTGCGGCTCGCGCGTTGGCCGCGGCCAAGGCGGCGATCGACGGTGGGCTGGACCTCGACCTGGACAACGGGTTGAAGCTGGAGACCCACCTGTTCGCCGGTACCTTCGCCACCGAGGACCAGAAGATCGGGATGCGTTCGTTCATCGAGAACGGACCAGGGAAGGCGAAGTTCACCGGGAACTGAACCCGGTGGACGCAACGAGTCGTGACAGATCGCCCCAGCCAACCATCCTGCCGCCGCGCCGCCGGGGTGTCGGCGAGTCGGTGTTCGCCGTTCGTCGCAACGCGGTTCGACCGGCGGTGTTGAGAGGCTCTGGTGGGATACACCTTCGATCTTGAGGACGTGGTCTTCCTGCGCTCGGCGACCGGCCGCGACGCTCTCGCCGAACTGTCCGGGCTCGCCTTGACCACTTCGACGCGGCTCAACGACGTCGCTGCCGCCCGCAAGCTCGTGGGAGAGCGGTTCGCCGCTGCCGCGCTGGAGACAGCCGTGTTGCGGCACCGTGCACGGTCCAAACTGGACGATTGCGCCGATTGGCTGGTCACCGATGCGGCGTTGCAGCAGGCCACGGCGAGTGCGGTGGCGCGGCACCGCGCGCGGCGGCTGGCCGGGCTCGACGTGCACGATGTGACCTGCTCCATCGGCGCTGACCTGCTGGCATTGACAGCCGTTGCGGCCCGTTGCGCGGGATCTGATCTTGACCGGGTTCGACTGTCGATGGCGCAGCACAACCTCGCGGTTGCCGGACGGTCGGCTGTGCTGGTCGAGGCCGACGCGCTGCGTCCGGTAACCAGGGGCACAGCCGTGGTCGCTGATCCGGCGCGTCGCGACGACACCGGTCGGCGGCGTTGGAGTCCGGCCGATCTCGTCCCGCCACTGGATGAACTGCTCGACGTGTACGCCCACCGGGATCTGGTGGTGAAATCCGCTCCCGGGCTCGATTTCGCGGCGGTTCCGACCGATGCCGAAGTCGAGGTGGTGTCGCTGGCCGGGCAGGTCCGGGAGGCCGCACTGTGGTTCGGCGGGCTGGCCGACCGTCAGATTCGGCGGCGGGCGACGGTGCTGCGGCCGGACGGAACCGGCTGGACGATCACCGATGCGGAGCCGGACGACTGCCCGGTCAGCGAGGTTCGGCAGTGGATCGTCGACCCCGACGGCGCTGTGGTGCGCGCCGGACTCGTTCGGCACTACGCCGCGCGGCACGGGCTGGCTCAGCTCGACCCGCACATCGCCTACCTGACCGGCGACGAAGCGCCGCCGGGAATTCGCGCCTTCCGGGTTTTCGAGCACACCCGATTCAGCGAGAAGGCGCTGCGCGCGGCGCTGCGCCGCCACGAGGTGGGGCGGTTGGAGATCCTGGTCCGCGGCCTCGATGTGGACCCGGATGTGCTGCGTCGCCGACTCAAGCTGAAGGGCGGGCAGGAGGCGACCGTGGTGTTGGCCCGCGTCGGCGACGCGGCGATGGCATACCTGTGCCATGCCGAGCGCACCTGAACAGGGCGGCCTGCGGTCTGCGGTGCTCGGGTGTCCCGCTGAGTCAGGCAGGCGGCGACGCCTCGTCCGGCGGGCTTGCGGCCAGTACCGCTGCGGGCGCGCAGGCGTGGCGTCGGGTTGACGGCGCCGGTGTGGTGTTTTGGCCGCAGCGGAGTCGGGGATCCCGGAGCGAGGCGGTATCCGCGGCCCCGTTACCCGCACCTGTATCGCTGCGCAAATTGAGCGTGGTGTCCGCCGCGTTCTGTGAGCAGGGCGAAAACCAGAGGCAAGACCTGCGGCACTTTCTCTATGCTTGGTAGGAGTATGGGTACGTCTTCTGTGAAAACCCCGCTCGTCGACCTGCGGGAACGCTTGCCCGAGCTGATGCTGCACGATCAGCGTCGGCTGCGTCGTCGCATCGAGGGTGCGCACAAGATCCATGATCCTGAGGCGCTGCAGGCGGTTACGACCGAGATCGCCGGTGAAGTCGAGGCCGCGGAGCGCCGGGTCGGCCGGCGGCGCGACAACGTGCCGAAGATCAAGTACCCGGAAGAGCTGCCGGTCAGCCAACGCCGGGACGATCTGTTCGCCGCGATCCGCGATCACCAGGTCGTCATCGTCGCTGGTGAGACCGGGTCCGGTAAGACGACCCAGCTGCCGAAGATGTGCCTGGAGCTGGGCCGCGGGATCCAGGGCATGATCGGCCACACCCAGCCCCGGCGGCTGGCTGCGCGGACCGTCGCCGAACGCATCGCCGAGGAACTCGACACCGAGCTCGGCAGCGCCATCGGATACCAGGTGCGCTTCACCGAGCGTGCCGGTACCGACACGCTGGTCAAACTGATGACCGACGGCATCCTGCTGGCCGAGATCCAGCATGATCGGCTGCTGCGGCGCTACGACACCCTGATCATCGACGAGGCGCACGAGCGCAGTCTGAACATCGACTTCATCCTCGGCTACATCAAGCAGCTGCTGCCTCGCCGCCCCGACCTGAAGGTGATCATCACCTCGGCCACCATCGACCCGGAGCGCTTCTCGCGGCACTTCGACGACGCACCCGTGGTCGAAGTCTCCGGGCGCACCTATCCCGTCGAGGTGCGGTACCGCCCGCTGCTGGACGATTCGGACGAGACCGAAGACGTGGTGCGCGACCAGACGCAGGCCATCTGCGATGCGGTCGACGAGCTTGCCGCGGAAGGACCGGGCGACATCCTGGTCTTCCTCAGCGGGGAACGGGAGATCAGGGACGCCGCCGACGCGTTGCGGCAGCAGAACCTCCGCAACACCGAAGTGCTGCCGCTGTACGCGCGGCTGACGGCCGCCGAACAGCACCGCGTTTTCCAATCGCACAGCGGTCGGCGAATCGTGTTGGCCACGAACGTCGCCGAGACCTCGCTGACCGTGCCCGGCATCAAGTACGTCATCGACCCGGGCACTGCGCGCATCTCCCGGTACAGCTTCCGCACCAAGGTGCAGCGGTTGCCCATCGAGCCGATCTCGCAGGCCTCGGCGAACCAGCGCAAGGGGCGCTGCGGCCGGGTCTCCGAAGGCATCTGCATCCGGCTGTACTCCGAGGATGACTTCTCGGCCCGCCTGGAGTTCACCGACCCGGAGATCCTGCGCACCCACTTGGCCTCGGTCATCCTGCAGATGACCTCGCTGGGGTTGGGCGAGATCGAGTCCTTCCCGTTCTTGGAACCACCGGATCGCCGCCAGATCACCGACGGCATCAACCTGCTGCACGAGCTGGGCGCGCTGGACCGCTCGAAGACCGAGTTGCACAAGCGGTTGACCCCGGTCGGTCGCAAGCTCGCGCAGTTGCCCATCGATCCCCGCCTGGCGCGGATGGTGCTCGAAGCGGAGCGCAACGGCTGTGTGGGCGAAGTGCTCGTCATCGCCGCGGCACTGTCCATTCAGGACCCCCGAGAGCGGCCGACGGACAAGCAGCAGGCCGCCGACCAGAAGCACGCGCGCTTCGTCGAAAAGGACGCCGAGTCCGATTTCCTCACCTATCTCAGCATGTGGCGGTACCTGCGCACCCAGCAGAAGGAACTGTCGTCCAACCAGTTCCGGAGGCTGTGCCGGACCGATTTCCTCAACTACCTGAGGGTCCGCGAGTGGCAGGACCTCTACGGACAGTTGCGGCAGATGGTCAAGTCGATGGGCATGACGCTCGGCGACCAGCAGGCCGACCCGGGGCGGATCCACCAGTCGGTGTTGGCCGGGCTGCTGTCGCACATCGGTCTCAAGGACGTCGAGAAGAAGTCGGGCCCGCCCGGCCGCGGCGCGAACGAATACCAGGGCGCGCGCAACGCCCGGTTCGCGGTGTTCCCCGGCTCGTCGCTGTTCAAGAAGCCACCGCGCTGGGTGATGGCCGCCGAACTGGTGGAAACCTCGCGGCTCTGGGCGCGCATCGTCGCCCGGATCGAACCGGAGTGGGTGGAGCAGCTCGCGCAGCACCTGGTCAAACACAGCTACAGCGAGCCGCACTGGGAGAAGGACCGCGCCGCGGTGGTCGCCGCCGAGCGGGTCACCCTCTACGGCGTTCCGCTGGTGGTCGGCCGCAAGGTCAACTACGGACCAATAGACCCGGAGCTGAGTCGGGAGCTGTTCATCCGACATGCGCTGGTGGAGGGCGACTGGGATACCCGGCACGCGTTCTTCCACGAGAACCGGGCGATGCTCGACGAGGTCGAGGACCTGGAGGAGCGGGCCAGGCGGCGCGACATCCTGGTCGATGACCAGACGCTCTTCGAGTTCTACGACCAGCGCATCGGCGCCGACGTGGTTTCCGGCTGGCATTTCGACGCGTGGTGGAAGCAGACCCGCCGAGATCAGCCGGACCTGCTCAACTTCGAGAAGTCGATGTTGATCAACCAGGAGTCGGCGGCGGTCAGCGACCGGGACTACCCGGACTTCTGGCTGCAGGCCGGGCACCGGCTGCCGCTGTCCTACCAGTTCGAGCCGGGCGCCGACGCGGACGGCGTGACCGTGCACATCCCGCTGCCGGTGCTCAACCAGATCGAGGCGGAGGGATTCGACTGGCAGATCCCGGGGCTGCGCGAGGAGCTCGTGGCGGCTCTGTTGAAGTCGTTGCCGAAACCCGTGCGCCGCAACTTCGTTCCGGTGCCGGACTTCGCCAAGGCGGTGCTCTCCCGGCTGCCTTCGCCGGACGGACCGCTGCTGGACGGCGTGCAACAGCAGCTCCAGAGCATGACCGGTATCGCGGTGCCGCCTGCCGAGTGGGACCTCGACCGGGTTCCGGACCACCTGAAGATGACCTTCCGGGTGGTGGACGGCAAGGGGCGCAAGCTCGCTGAGTCCAAGGACCTGGAGTCGCTCAAGCAGCGTTTGAAACCGAAGCTGCGCGCGGAGATCTCCGCCGCCGCGGAAGACATCGAGCAGCGCGGGTTGCGGTCCTGGAACTTCGGTGCGCTGCCGCGCACGTTCGAGCAGCAGCGTTCGGGGCACGCGGTGAAGGCGTACCCGGCGCTGGTGGACGACGGCGACAGCGTCGCGGTGCGGATGTTCGACACGGAGGAGGAGCAGCAGCGCGCGCTGTGGGACGGCACGCGTCGGCTCCTGCTGCTGAACCTCCCGTCGCCGGTGAAGTCCATCCAGCGCGGTATGAACGGCACCACCAGGCTGGTGTTCGGTGGCAGCCGGTACGGCGATCTCGCCGCGCTGCTGGCGGACTGCGTGAGTTGTGCGGTCGACAAGCTGATGGCGGACAACGGCGGACCGGTCTGGGAGGAAGCGGCCTTCGCCTCCCTCCAGGACAAGGTGCGAGCCCAGTTGGGCGCGGTCACCGTGGCAGTGGTGTCCGAAGTGGAGCGAATCCTGGTGGCGGCGCAGCGCGTCGAGGCGTTGCTGGCGGAGCGGCCCAAGGGGCTGCCCGCCGTCGCCGACATCCAGACCCAGCTCGGCGGCCTGTTGTATCCCGGATTCGTGACCGGTACCGGCTTCGGCCGACTGTCCGATGTGGCGCGTTATCTGCGCGCGATCGAGCAGCGGCTGGACAAGCTCCAGTACCACCCGCAGCGCGACCGGGAGTGGATGTACCAGGTGGACGAGGTCGACCAGCGCTATCGGGATCTGCTGGCCGGGGTGCCGCAGGGACGTTCGCCGAGCGAGCCGTTGCGGCGGATCGGGTGGATGATCGAGGAATTGCGGGTGAGCCTGTTCGCGCAGTCGATCGGGACGGCGCAGCCGGTGTCGGTGAAACGAATCCATCGCGCGATGGACAAGCTGGCGGGCTGATCCGAGGCTCGTCGAGACTCCCGACCAGCCGAGCAGTCGCCCGAGTGCGGTCGTGTTTCGCATGGCAGTCTCCTCAAGTTCGCTGTTTGGTGGGCGAGCACCACGCGGCTCGGTGGCCGACGTGGTTCGAAACTGGGTGCTTCGATCGCCCAACATCGAGTATTCGCGCTCGAACACGCGTTCGCATCACTCAACAGGGTGGAACCCGAGGAAGGGCAGCGGATCCGGTCGGTCAATTCGGTCGCGGGCCGAATCTCCGCTGGGGGCAAGGGAAAAGAAACACCGCGGCCCGAATTCTCCTCGTTGTCCGGGAGATCGGTGCCGCGGTGCGCGGTCGTGCGTGCTCAGGCGGGGGAGACGGTCACGCCGAGGGCGCCAGGTCCGGCGTGGGCGCCCAATACCGCACTCGTCTCCGCCAAGGTGACGCGGCGGATCTGGGGCAGCTGGGAACTCAGGTCGGCGAGCACGCGTTGGGCTCGGTCGGCGAACTGGAAGTGCTCGACGCCGACGTCGACCGGGCCGTTGCCGGCCCGCTGAACCGCGTTCGTGACCGCTTTCCTGAGCGCCCGGTCCGGCCCGATGCCCTTCGCTAGCTGGTCGATGATGCCTTCCTTGAGGATCAGCACGGGCTTGATCGACAGCGCCTGGCCGAGCCACGCCTGGGCGCGCCCGATCCGCCCACCGCGCTGCAGGTACTCCAGGGTGTCGACGTAGAGCAGTTGCGTCGTGGCGCGCAGGCGCCGGTCCAGCACGTTCATCACGCCCTGCGCCGTGGCGCCGGTGGCTGCCGCCTCGGCGGCGGCGATCACCGGGAAGCCCAGGCCCAGGCCGACTAATCGGGAATCGACGACGTAGACCGGCACGCCGATTTCGGCGGCCGCAATTCGGGCGGATTCGCAGGTACGGGACAAACCCTCCGAAATGTGAATTGAGATGATCGCGTCGACTCCCGCGGCCGCGGCGTCGGTGTAGTTCCAGAAGAAGGCCGGTGGTGGCGGCTCGCCGGTTTGCACCGGCACGCCGTCACGCATGGCCTGGGCAAGTGTGGGGTGCGGTACCCGGCGTTCGTCGTTGTACTCGTCGCCGACCTTCAGCTCCAACTGGACGATGGAGATGCCCAGTTGTTCGGCGACGTCGAGCGGAATGGAAGCCGTCGAGTCCGTCACGATGGCGACGCGTTGCCTCATGCGGCCAGGCTACTAATTAGTAAACATTCTTCATATCCACCCCGGCGGGCGCGTTGTCGTCGCGGCGCGCCGGGTTCGGCTCGGCGAAGGTGAGTACTGTCACGACTGGGCCCTGGTTGCACCCGTGCTACCGACTAGTAACATACCGGGTGGTTGGCGTCACTGTGCTTTCCCGACAGTGGCATGGCAAGGTCAACCTGCCCGGGCCGCTACCGCGCCGGGTCCGCAAGCAAAGCCGCTGGAGGACCAGCGAGCGTCGTCTGTCCGCAGGAGGTCGAAGAGGGCCCATGAATATCGTCGTCCTGGTCAAGCAGGTGCCCGACACGTATTCCGAGCGGAAGCTTTCTGCCGCGGATCACACGTTGGATCGCGAGTCGGCGGATGCGGTGTTGGATGAGATCAACGAGCGTGCGGTCGAGGAAGCGCTGTTGATCAAGGAGGCACAGGGCGGCGAGGTCACCGTCGTGTGCATGGGCCCGGAGCGCGCTTCGGATGCGATTCGCAAGGCGTTGTCGATGGGTGCGGACAAGGCGGTGCACCTCTCGGACGAGGCTCTGCACGGTACCGACGCGCCGTCGACGGCGAAGGTCTTGGCGAAGGTCGTCGGCACGGTCGAATCGGTGGACTTGGTGATCGCGGGCAATGAGGCCACGGATGGTCGCACTGGTGCGGTGCCCGCCATGGTGGCCGAGGTGCTCGGCTGGCCGCAGCTGACCTTCGCCCGCAAGGTGGTCACCGACGGTTCGACGGTGCAGATCGAGCGGGAGACCGACGCGGGGATCCTGAACGTCGAAGCGAACCTGCCCGCGGTGGTGTCGGTGACGGAGAAGATCAACGAGCCGCGGTATCCGTCGTTCAAGGGCATCATGGCGGCGAAGAAGAAGCCGGTGACCACGCTTTCCTTGGCCGATGCGGGGATTGATGCCGCTGAGGTCGGTTTGGCGAATGCGGGTTCGCTGGTGGTGGAGTCGGCGCCGAAGCCGCCGAAGTCCGGTGGTGTGAAGGTCACCGACGAGGGCGAGGGTGGCGTGGCGGTCGCTGAGTTCTTGGCTGGCGAGAAGCTGCTCTGAGTCGTTCACGGTTTTGCGAGGAGGCGTAGTTCATGGCTGAGGTGTTGGTCCTCGTCGATCACGTGGACGGCGAGGTCAAGAAGGTCACGTTCGAGCTGTTGACCGCGGCGCGCCGGTTGGGTGAGCCGTCGGCGGTGGTCGTCGGCGAACCCGGCACGACCGACAAGCTGACCGAGGCGCTGGGCGCCTACGGCGCGGCGAAGGTGTATGCGGCGGAGTCTGCCGAGGTGGGTTCGTTCTTGGTGACGCCGCAGGTCGACGTGCTGGCAGGCCTGGTGGGCTCGGCGTCCCCGGCGGCGGTGCTGGTGCCTGCGTCGATCGACGGCAAGGAGATCGCCGGTCGGCTGGCGATTCGGTTGGGTTCGGGTCTGTTGTCGGAGGTCGTGGACCTCGACTCGGAGGGCGTCGGTTCGCACTCGCTGTTCGGTGGCGCCTACGACGCGAAGGCCAGGGTCACCAAGGGCACACCGGTGATCACGGTGCTGCCTGGTGCGATCGAGCCGGAGCAGGCCGCAGGTGCGGCGGCCGTGACAGCCGTCGAGGTGCCCGCCGCTTCCGGCGCGAAGATCACCGGTCGGCAGCCCGCCGAGGCCGGGGACCGACCGGAGCTGACCGAGGCCAGCATCGTGGTTTCCGGTGGCCGGGGTGTTGGCAGCGCCGAGAGCTTCGAGGTCGTGGAGAAGCTGGCCGACGCGTTGGGCGCGGCGGTGGGTGCGTCGCGGGCGGCGGTGGACTCGGGTTACTACCCGCACCAGTTCCAGGTGGGGCAGACCGGAAAGACCGTCTCGCCGCAGCTCTACATCGCGTTGGGCATCTCGGGTGCGATCCAGCACCGGGCCGGTATGCAGACGTCGAAGACGATCGTGGCGGTCAACAAGGACGCCGAAGCGCCGATCTTCGAAATCGCCGACTTCGGCGTCGTCGGCGACCTGTTCAAGGTCGCCCCGCAGCTCACCGAGGAGATCAGCAAGCGCAAGGGCTGATTCTTCGCTGATCGGAGCAGACGGCGGGCCGCGCGAGTGGCCCGCCGTTTCGCGTGTCAGCTGGCGCGGGCCTCGTCGCGGCCCTGGCAGGCGAGCCGGTCGGCGCGCTCGTTCTCCGGGTGGCCGTTGTGCCCCTTCACCCATTCCCACTGCACATCGCCGTGGCGCAGGCATTCCTCGTCCAGACGCTGCCACAGTTCGGCGTTCTTGACCGGCTGCTTGGCCGACGTCAGCCAACCGTTTCGCTTCCAGCCGTGCATCCACTGCGTGATGCCTTTGAGCACGTACGTGCTGTCGGTGAAGATGCGCACCGCTGGCATCGGCCGGGTCAGCGCGGCCAGGCCCTCGATGACCGCCGTGAGCTCCATCTTGTTGTTCGTCGTCGCGGCGTCCTTGCCGTAGAGCTCGCGTTCGTGGTCGCCGTAGCGCAGCACGACGCCCCAGCCGCCAGGGCCGGGGTTTCCGCTGCATGCGCCATCGGTGTAGAGGTCGACGGGGTCGGTCGTTGGCTGCATGCCCCGGAATCTAGCCGTCGCCGGAGCATGCCGATCCGGCGGTGGTGACAGGAAGGTTCCCTTGCTCGCACCCGGACGGGGCGCGGGCCTGTGGCGGGCCGTGGAATGGCAGGAAGGTTCCCTTGCTCGCGCGGTTGGGTGGGCAACGGAAATCGGGTGCGGTTGTTGGTGGGGGGTGGCATGCTCGGTGGACGTGCGAATCTTGTTCACCGCTGCGCCCGGCTATGGGCTGATGTTGCCGATCGTTCCGCTGGTGTGGGCTGCGCGGGCGGCCGGGCACGAGGTGTTGGTGGCCACCACTTCCGAGATGACCGAAGTCGGGGCGCGGGCCGGACTTCCGGTGGTGGACGTGTTCCCGGCGCACGACGTGTGGGAGGAGTTGCTGCGCGGGGCCAGTTCGGGTGGGGAGTCTCCTGAGCTGGCGCGGATCATCGCCGCGGACGGGATGTCGGCGGCGTACCAGAAGGCCTCGCAGGCGGGTGGCCCCTTCGGCCTGTTCACCTTGACCATGACCGAAGGCAGCATCGAGGCCGGTCGGGCGTTCGGCGCGGATCTCGTCGTGCACACCACGGACCACACCGCCGGTCGATTGACCGCTGCGGCGCTGGGGGTTCCATTGCTGGAGGTGGGCAACCGGATCTCCTGGTCGGCGCGGGATGCGGATTTCCGCTGGGGCCAGGATTTCTACGGCGACGACGAGATCACCCTCGCGCTGCGGGCCAAGCTGGGCATTCCCGATGGTCCGCCGCGGTTGCTCGCGCGGATCGATCTGCGGGCACCCAGCATGGGCGGGTTGATCGGCGAGGAGTCGGATCCGCGGGATGGTGTTCCGTGGTGGTCGATGCGGTTCGTGCCGTTCAACGGTGGCGCGGTGGTGCCCGAATGGGCTTTGCGGCAGGCAGAACGGCCTCGGGTCGGCGTCACGCTCGGCACCGTGGTGCCGGTCATGGCCGGTATCAGCAGCCTGTCCGTGGCGATCGAGGCGCTGGATGGGTTGGACGTGGAAGTGGTTCTGGCCGCTGGGAAGACGGATCTGGCCGATCTCGGTGAGCTTCCGGCCAACGTGCGCTCCGTCGGGTTCCTGCCGCTTTCGACGTTCCTGCCGACTTCGTCACTGCTGGTGCACCACGGCGGTTCCGGCACCACTGCCGCGCCGCTGCACTACGGTGTTCCGCAGCTGGTCCTGCCCTCTTTCGCGGACAACCCGATGTCGGCGCAGCGGGTCGTGGACCGGGGTGTGGGCCTCTCCCACGATCCGACCACAGTGGACGCCGCAGCGGTGCTCGCCATGGTCGAGCGGCTGCTCACCGAGCCCGCGTTCCGCGCAGCCGCGCGCGAAGTGAGCGCCGAGATGGCCACCCAGCCCAGTCCCGCGTCGGTCGTCGAGCGCGTGACCGAGCTCGTCAGCCGTTGATCTCGGCATAACCCTGCCTGCGGGCGGATCGGCACGAATCGCGCAGGGAGTGAATCCGCCGCTTCGACGGGCTGTCGGGGCGATGTTGGGCTGCCTCCCGCGACGAGGTCAGTTGGTGCGACGGGTCTCAACGCTCGTTCGGCGGTGTCCCGGGCCGCCGTTCGGTGCAGTGCGCGGGTGCCGCACCAGGGATTCACCGAAAGTTCCTGCTCCGTGTCATCGGCTGGTGTGTTGGGCGTTCGCCGCGCGGCGATACACCTGCGGCATGTCCGAGACGCAGCTGCTGGCCAGCGCCGCACCGAGCGCGGCGGCCGACGCCCACTACTCGCTGCTGGTCGCCCGAGACTCCGACGAAGTGCACGCCGCACAACGCCTGCGCTACCAGGTGTTCGCCGAGGAGATGGGGGCCACGGTCTCCGGTCGGGAGTTCGGGATCGACCGGGATTCCTTCGACGAGCACTGCGACCACCTGATCGTCCGGGACGACCGCACCGGCGCGGTGGTCGGGACCTACCGGATGCTGCCGCCGGATCGCGCGAAGGCCGCCGGAATGCTCTATTCGGAAACCGAATTCGACCTGTCGGCGCTCGACTCGTTGCGCCCGGCCTTGGTCGAGACCGGGCGTTCGTGTGTGCACCGGGATCACCGCAACGGTGCCGTGGTCAGTCTGGTGTGGACCGGAATCGCGCGGTACATGCTGTTGCACGGCCACACCATGCTCGCGGGTTGCGCTTCGGTGTCGCTTGCCGACGGCGGTGTGCAGGCGTCGCACGTGTGGCACACGGTGTCGGCGAAGCACTACGCGCCGGAGGAGCACCGGGTGCTCCCGTACCGGCCTTGGGAGCCTTTCGAGGCTGCGGGCCGTGCGGTGATCCCGCCGCTGCTCAAGGGGTATCTGCGGTTGGGTGCGCAGGTGTGCGGCAGGCCCGCGCACGATCCGGATTTCGGGGTGGCGGATTTCTTCGTGCTCCTGGACATCAACCGTGCCGATCAGCGCTACCTGCGTTTCTTCCTGGGCGATTCGGCATGAATCACGGGTGGATACCGGTGTCGCCGTGCGGGCCGGAATGCCAGCCGCCGCGTGACAGGCGGGCGGAGGTCGGTCTGGCCCGGGTCGTGCTGCGATTGGGCAGCACCGCCGGGCTGCTGCTGATCGGGTGCGTGCTGGTGCTGGTGCTGTCGATGTTGCGGGCGGCTTGGCGGCAACGGGCGATGACGGCGTGGTTCCGGACGCTGTTGCGCGCCTTGGGAATCCGCCTCGTGATCGAGGGGCGGATGCCGCCTGGTGGCGCGCTGGTGGTCAGCAACCACGTGTCGTGGCTGGACATCGTGGCGCTCCAGGTGCTTCGCCCGATGCGGATGTTGGCCAAGGTCGAGGTCCAGTCGTGGCCGCTGCTGGGCGCGCTGGCCGGACGGGTCGGCACCGTGTACATCGATCGCGATCGGCTCTCGGCGTTGCCCGACGCGGTGCGCACGATCGCCGACGAGTTGCGTGCCGGGGCGGTGATCGGCGCGTTCCCGGAGGGGACGACCTGGTGCGGTCGGGCTTCCGGGCGTTTCCGGCCCGCCGTTTTCCAGGCGGCCATCGATGCTGGCGCGCGGATGCAGCCGGTCGCGTTGCGGTTCAGGACCGCGGCCGGGGAACCGACCACCGCGGCGGCTTTTCTGGGTGACGCGACGCTGGTCGACTCGGTTCTGGCGGTGGCCCGGATGCGGGGGCTGGCCGTGGAACTGGTGGTGCTGCCCGAGTTGATCGGCACCGACCGGCGGGAGCTGGCCAGCCGGGCGCAGCGCGCGGTGGAGGCGTCGACCGGGTCGGCATGCGGGCACGGCGATCCCGTCGAAGTGCGGATGCGGCGCAGCATCGCGGCCTGAGCGAGTGGTACCAGCGGAATTCACCGGAGACTCGCGTGGTGCCGGGCCGCTCGTGCGGCAACCCCGGTCACTGTGCTCTGACCAGCGGAAACGTGCAAATTAGTGTTTTGGCCAGGCCTGACTCGGTGTCTCAGGCAGATCCAGCAGTGCCCCGCACCTTCGAACAGGCGGGTTCGCGAGTTTGCGTTGCGTGACGCTTTACCGGAGCGCGCAGGCCGGTGCCCGATCTGCGAGGAAGGGAACCTTCCTGTCACCACCCGCCCGACGCCACCTGTCTGATCTGAGCAAGGGAACCTTCCTGTCATCCCGGCGCCGCGAACTCGCGCAGTCGCTAAATCACTGGACGTGGACCGGGGTGGAGGTTGCAGGCTGGTCGGGTGGCCACCGTTGAGAAGTCCCAGAGCGCTTTGTGGAATCCCCAACGCCGAACCTTCACCGCCGGACTGATTCTGGTCATCACCCTCATCGCGTTCGAGGCGATGGGACTGGGCACCGCGCTGCCCACGATCGTCGCCGAGCTCGGCGCGCAGCACTGGTACTCCTGGCCGTTCACCGTCTTCCTGGCGGCCAGCGCGATCGGCATGGTGATCGGCGGGCGGCAGTCGGACCTGCGCGGGCCCGCGCTTCCGCTGCTGCTGGCGCTGCCGACGTTCGCGGTGGGGCTGGTCGTGGCGGGCGCCGCACCCAACATCCTGGTCCTGCTCACCGCCCGGGTGCTGCAGGGGCTGGGCGGCGGGATGGTCATCGTCGCGTTGTACGTGATGATCGCCAGGGTCTTCCCGGAGGAGCACCGGCCAGCGGCGTTCGGTGCGCTGTCCTCGGCGTGGGTGGTGCCTGCGCTGGTGGGGCCGGTGATCGCGGGCGTCCTCACCGAGCAGGCGAGTTGGCGATGGGTGTTCCTCGGGCTCGCCCCGCTGGTGTGCATCGGCGCGGCGATGCTGGTACCGACCGCGCGCCGGTTCGGTGCGCGCACCGGTGAACCGTCCTCGCAGCGGCGTGGACTGCCGCTGGCCGCAGTGGGTGCCGCTGGCGGTGTGGTGTTGTTGAGCTTCGCCGCGCAGAACCCCTCGTTGCCGTCGCTGTTCCTGGGGTTGGCCGGAATCGCGATGCTGGCCCCCTCGGTTCGGCTGCTGCTGCCCCGGGGCACGCTGCTCGCGCGTCCCGGGCTTCCGGTGATGGTGCTCGCGCGCGGGTTGCTCGCCGGGCTGTTCTTCACCGCGCAGGCGTTCGTGCCGCTGGCACTGTCGGTGGTGCACCACTACTCGCCGACCGCCGCGGGTGTGCCGCTGACCGTTGGCTCGCTGGGGTGGACCGCAGGCGCGTTGTGGCAGAGCAGACAGCGAAAGCTCCGCCGGGAGTACCTGGTCGCAACCGGGGCGCTGCTGGTCGGGGCGGGGACCGGCGGACTCGCGGTGGCCTTGTCGGTGTGGGGACCGCACTGGTTGGTGTTCGTCTGCTGGGCCCTCGCGGGCGCCGGGATGGGCATCGGGGTGGCCAGCACCTCGGTGCAGGTGCTCGCGCTGTCGGCGGAGCGCGAACGCGGCTTCAACTCGGCGGCGCTGCAGATCTCCGACAACCTGGGTCAGGCCGCGCTGGTCGGGCTGGGCGGGGTCGTGGTCAGTGCGCTGGCCACCTCCACCGCCCCGACCAGGGGCGTCGTGCCGCTGGACCTGGCGCTGTTGGCGGGCGGTTTGCTGACGGCCTGGCTGCTCGTCCGCTCCGGACGCGATCAGACGTCCTGACCTGCGCCTTCCGCCGGAGGCGCGGGGTGGGCACGGGCGCGGCTGCATTACCCTGGACGAGCGATGACTTACCTCGACCACGCTGCCACGACACCGATGCGCCCCAGGGCGGTCGCGGTGATGAGCGAGGCGTTGACCCGGATCGGCAACGCCTCGTCCCTGCACACCTCGGGTCGCCGTGCTCGTCGTGCGGTGGAGGAGTCGCGGGAGGACATCGCCGATGCGCTGGGTGCCCGGCCGTCCGAGGTGCTGCTCACCGCGGGCGGCACGGAGAGCGACAACCTGGCGGTCAAGGGGATCTTCTGGGCCCGCCGAGCCGCCGATCCCGCCCGCCGCCGCATCCTGTCCTCGACGGTCGAGCACCACGCGGTGCTGGACGCGGTCGAGTGGCTCGCCGAGCACGAGGGCGCCGAGGTGACCTGGCTGACCGCCGATCCGTACGGCCGGGTTCGTCCCGAGGTGTTCGAGGCGGCGCTCGCCGAGCGCTCGGACGACGTGGCGCTGGCGACTGTCATGTGGGCCAACAACGAGGTCGGCACCGTCAACCCGATCGCGGAGTTGGCCGCGATCGCCGATCGGTACGGCGTGCCGATGCACACCGACGCGGTGCAGGCCGTCGAGACGCTGCCGGTCGATTTCGCCGCCTCCGGGGTCGCGGCGTTGACCATGACTGGGCACAAGGTCGGCGGCCCGTACGGGGTCGGGGTGCTGCTGCTGTCGCGGGACGTCGAGTGCACCCCGGTGTTGCACGGTGGTGGGCAGGAGCGCGAGGTTCGTTCGGGAACCCTTGACACGCCTGGCGTGATGGGTTTGGCGGCCGCGGTGCGCGAAGCCGTCGATGAGCGCGACTCGCACGCGCCGCAGTTGGCGAAGCTGCGCGACGAGCTGATCACCGGTGTCTGCGCGGTGGTTCCGGATGTGGTGCTCAACGGGGATCCGGGGCACGACGTCATCGCGGGCGGGCCGTCCCGACTGCCCGGCAACGCGCACTTCACCTTCCCCGGCTGCGAAGGCGACAGCCTGCTGATGTTGCTGGACGCAAAGGGAATCGAGTGCTCCACCGGCTCCGCCTGCACCGCTGGGGTCGCCGAGCCCAGCCACGTGCTGCTGGCGATGGGAGCCGATCCGAAGGCCGCGCGCGGGTCGTTGCGCTTCTCGCTGGGGCACAACTCGACCGCGGCCGATGTACAGGCACTCACCGAGGCCATCGGGCCGGTGGTGCAACGAGCGCGTAGCGCGGGTTTGGCCGGGTTGCGCCGATCTTCGGCGGAGTCGAAGACCGCCACGGAGGTGTGAGGCGTGCGAGTACTGGCAGCCATGAGCGGCGGGGTGGATTCGGCGGTCGCTGCCGCCCGAGCGGTGGCGGCCGGTCACGACGTGGTCGGGGTGCACCTGGCGTTGTCGGCGAAGCCCGGCACGCTGCGCACCGGCGCCCGCGGGTGCTGCACCATCGAGGACTCCCGGGACGCGCGGCGCGCCGCCGACCTGCTGGGCATTCCGTTCTACGTCTGGGATTTCGCGGAACGGTTCACCGCGGAGGTCATCGAGACCTTCGTCGGCGAGTACGCCGCCGGGCGCACCCCGAACCCGTGCCTGACCTGCAACGAGAAGATCAAGTTCGAGGCGTTGTTGGACAAGGCCATGGCGTTGGGCTTCGACGCGGTCTGCACCGGCCACTACGCCCGGTTGTCCGCAGTGGACGGTGCGCCGGTGTTGCGGCGCAGCCGGGACGAGGGCAAGGACCAGTCCTACGTGCTGGCTTCGCTGACCGCCGCGCAGTTGCGGCACTCGATGTTCCCGCTCGGTGACTCGCTGAAATCCGAGGTGCGGGCGGAGGCCGCCGAACGCGACCTCGCGGTGGCCAAGAAGCCGGACAGCCACGACATCTGCTTCATCCCGGACGGCGACACCAAGAAGTTCCTGGAGACCAAGCTCGGGCAGCAGCCCGGCAAGCTGGTCGACGCCGAAACCGGTGCGGTGCTCGGCGAGCACACCGGCGTGCACGGGTTCACGGTGGGACAGCGCAAGGGGCTCGGCATCGACGCACCGGCCCAGGACGGTCGGCCGCGGTACGTGCTTTCGCTGGAGCCGGTGTCCGGGACGGTGCAGGTCGGTTCGGCGGATCGGCTGTCGGTCACCGAGATCGACGCGAAGCGACCGATCTGGCCTTCCGAGCGGCCGTTGGACGGACCCACCGAGTGCGTGATCCAGGTCCGCGCCCACGGCGGCACGGCCGAGGCGGTCGCCGAGGCCAGCGAGGCGGGCATCCACGTCCAACTCCGCCAGCCGCTGCGCGGCGTCGCACCGGGCCAGGCCATCGTCCTGTACCGCCCGGACGCGGCAGGCGACCTCGTGCTCGGCAGCGGCATCATCTCCGCGACCCGCTGAACCGGGCGGCGCTGCTGCGCGATCCTTCGTCATTGGTGCGGCATGGGCCATGCCTTGAGCTGATCGATGCACCACTGCTCAACGGCCCTTCGAGCTCGCCCGCTTCGGTAGACGTTGCGTCCCGCGTCGCCCTTCGATTCCCGCGCGGCGCCTACGAGGCCGGGGCGTACTCGCGGAGGTCCACCGCGTTGGCCGCGCGGCGAATGTCCTTGGACAACGTGTTGGCCTTCGGCAGGTAGGGCAGGAGGCGGAACAGTTGGTTGCGCAGCCACAGGCCCGAGCGGGTCTTCGGAATCAGCGTCTTCGCCCCATCCGTGGCCATCTTCTGGTTCAACGCCACGTAATTCCGCATTTCCGCCTGGTAGCGGCGGAACGCGACGTGGTGGTCGCCGCCTGCGGCGAACAGCTCACCAGCCAGCAGGTAGGCGCCGACCATTGCCAGACTGGAGCCCTGGCCGGACAGCGGGGACGGGCAGTAGCCCGCGTCGCCGAGCAACACCACCCGGCCCCGCGCCCAGTCGCCCAGGTGGATCTGCGTGATCGAGTCGAAGTAGAAGTCCGGTGCTTGCTGGGCTGCTTCCAGCAGGCGGGGCACGATCCAGCGTTCACCGGCGAAAGCCTTGTCCAACAAGGCCAGTTGGGCCTGCGGGTCGCGGTGGTCGAAGCGCAGTTCCGGTGATTTGAAGCCGAGGATCGCTTTCGCACCGGGGTCGGTTCGCGCTTGGTATGACCCGGCCAGCTTGCCCGGCACGTTGTACAACGCGACCCAGCGGTCCAAATCGAGGAAGTTGTCCGTGCTGAAGATCGAGACGTGGTAGCCGAGGTATCGGCGGAAGCTGGACTCCGGGCCGAACACCAGCCGCCGGACGTTGGAGTGCAGACCGTCGGCGCCGACCACGAGGTCGAACCGCCGCGGCGCATGGTGCTCGAACGTCACGTGGACCCCGTCGCCGTCCTGCTCGACGGCAGTGATCGAATCGCCGAAGAAGTACTCGGCACCGCTGGTGCGCTCGTAGAGGATGCGGCCCAGCGTGCCGCGCATGATCTCGATGTCGCCTTCGCTGCTCACCAGCTCGTCCATGCGAACTTCCGCGAGCGACCGGCCCGAAGCATCGACGGCGCTCATGCCGCGCACGCCGGTGTGTGCTTCCCGGAGTTCGGCCAAGACGCCCATCCGTTTGGCCACCGTGACCGCCGCACCGCGGAGGTCGACGGCGTAGCCGCCGTCGCGCATCGCCGGGGCCCGTTCCACCACGGTCGGGTTGAAACCGTACTTGTGCAGCCAGAACGCCAGCGCGGGTCCGGCGATGCTGGCGCCGGAGATCAGGATGTTCTTCCCCATGCGTCCCAAGCTAGCCCAGTTACTTACCGGTCGGCAAGTAATTTACTGGTCGGCAAGCACTAGGATCGTCGGAGAGGAGGACGCCGATGCCGAGGACACGGGTCGACACCAGGGCGGAGATCCGCGCGGTCGCCGCGGAACTGTTCACCCGCCAGGGGTTCGAGAAGACCAGCCTGCGGGAGGTCGCCGAGCGGCTCGGCATCACCAAAGCCGCGCTGTACTACCACTTTCCGTCCAAGGCCGACCTGATGCGCGGCATCGTGCAGCCGCTGGTCGACGAGATCGAGGAGCTGTTGGCGGACCGCGAGGCGGCCGACGGGGCCGATCCGCGGCAGTTCCTGGCCGACTACTTCGACGTGATCCTGCGGTATCGGCAGGTTTTCGAGCTGATGATCCGAGATGTCGCGGCGCTGGCGCAGCTCGATCTGCTGCACCAGATGCTCGCCTGGCGCGACCGGATCTACCGCATGCTGGTCGGCCCTGATGCGTCGCCAGCGCAGATCGCGCGGGCGACCGTCGCGATCGGCGGGTTGCAGGACTGCGCTCTCACCGAGGCGGCGGTGGATGAGTTCCGCGACGCCGCACTCGATGCCGCCTACGCCGCGCTAGGCCGGTGATCTGGTCCTGGGCGCCAGACGTGCTGGTGTGCGGGCGCGATTCGCCGTTAGTGTCTGGGATCACGCGGTGGAGTGGGAGGGCTCATGCTCGATCTTCGTGCCAGCACGGTCGCCGATGTGTTGCGCCGCAGTGCCGCGCGAGTCCCGGACCGGGAGGCGCTGCGATTCGTCGACAGTGCCGGAGGGGAACGGGTTTGGACCTACGCCGAACTCGATGCCGCCGTCACCCGCGCCGCCGGTGCGCTGCTCGCCGCCGGTGCGCGCCGGGGTGACCGGATCGCGGCGTACGGCCGGAACTCCGACGCCTACCTGATCGGATTCCTCGCCTGCGCCCGAGCGGGTCTGGTGCACGTGCCGATCAACTACAACCTGACCTCCGGTGAACTGGCCTACCTGCTGGAGCAGTCCGGCAGCTGCATCGCGCTGGTGGACCCGGCGCTGGCCGACAAGCTCGCCGAAGTCCGCTCCAGCACATCGGTCGAGTGCGTGATCCCGTTGCGCGACAGCGCGGATTCGCTGCTGGCGCAGTGCGTCGATGGGCCCGTGCCGGAGCTCGACGTGGCGGTCGCCGACGACGACCTGGTGCAGCTGCTCTACACCTCGGGGACGACCTCGCAGCCCAAGGGCGCGATGATGACCCATCGCGCGCTGCTGCACGAGTACGTGTCCTGCGTGGTCGCGTTGGACTTGACCGAGGACGATCGGCCGCTGCACGTGATGCCGCTCTACCACTCGGCGCAGCTGCACGTGTTCCTGGTGCCGAACCTGATGATCGGCGCCACCAACCGGTTGGTGGAGGTGCCCGACCCGACCGACGTCCTGCGCCGGATCGAAGGCGAGCGGATCAGTTCGTTCTTCGCCGCGCCGACGGTGTGGGTGGCGCTGGCCAACCACGCCGATTTCGCCACCCGCGACCTGAAAACGCTGCGCAAGGCCTACTACGGAGCATCGATCATGCCCGGCCCGGTGCTGCGGCGACTGCGGGAACACCTGCCGGAGCTCGGTTTCTACAACTGCTTCGGACAGTCCGAGATCGCTCCACTCGCGACGGTGCTGCGCCCGGAGGAGCACGACGAACGGCCGGATTCCGCCGGGCGGCCGGTGCTGTTCGTCGAGGCGTTGGTGGTCGACGAGCAGGGTGCGGAGGTCGAGCCTGGGGAGTTGGGCGAGATCGTCTACCGGTCACCGCAGCTGTGCACCGGGTACTGGAACAAGCCGGAGGAGACCGCCGAGGCGTTCCGCTGCGGCTGGTTCCACTCCGGTGACCTGGTGCGACGCGATGCGGCGGGCTACTACTTCGTCGTCGACCGGATCAAGGACGTGATCAACACCGGTGGGGTGCTGGTGGCCTCCCGCGAGGTGGAGGACGCGCTGTACACCCACCCGGCGGTGGCCGAGGTGGCGGTGATCGCGGTGCCCGATCCGAAGTGGATCGAGCGGATCGCGGCGGTCGTGGTCGCCAAGTCCGAGGTGACCGAGGCGGCGCTGCTCGAACACGCGCGCCAGAGCCTGGCCGGGTTCAAGGTGCCCAAGGAGATCCGCTTCGTCGACGACCTGCCGCGCAACAGCGCTGGCAAGCTCCTCAAGCGCGTGCTGCGCACCGAATTCACCGACTAGGAAGGCGCGCTGGGTTCGGCAGCGCGCGGTCGCGAGTGGAAATGCAGGTTCCCGCCAAAGCGATCACCCACGAGCCGCACGGCGTTGGGGTGACAGGAAGGTTCCCATCCTCGCGGCCGGACAGGGACCGTTGACCGGGTGTTGACAGGAAGGTTCCCTTGCTCGCGGATCGGGCAAGCGCGTGCGCGATCCGGTGCAGCGTCACGCACGGCAATTCGCACTCCCTCCAACACCCGGACCCGACGACTTCGACGTTCACCACCAACCGGTGGCCGGGTACGTGGTGGCGGCGCCCGGTCGGGCGGTTGGTGGTGGGGCGTCGATAATGGCCGGGTGAATGACGCAGCTTGGGGACCCGGCGTGGCCACCGCCATCGGGTCGATGCCCGGCACCGATCCGGTGGAGGTCGCGCGCACGGTCGTCGGCGAACTGCCCGACCTGACGCCCTTCCCGGAACTACCGGGGCGCGGGGTCGGCGCCGACATGTTGGGCCGCACCGCCGGATTGCTGGTCGACCTCGCCGTCGAGGTGGTGCCCTCGGGCTACCGGGTCGCCGCCCACCCAGGCCGGGACCACCGCCGCGCCGTCGACCTGCTGCGCTGGGATCTCGACGCGGTCGAGCAGGCCGCCGCCGAAGCGGGCGCACCGCGGGTGGTGAAGGTGCAGGCGGCAGGCCCGTGGACGCTGTCCGCCGGGATCGAGCTGCTGCGCGGACACCGGGTGCTGACCGATCCCGGCGCGCTGCGCGACTTCACCGAATCGCTGACCGAAGGCCTGATCGCGCACACCGAGCGGGTCGCCGCCCGCACCGGCTCCCGGATCGTCGTGCAGCTCGACGAACCCGCGCTGCCCGCCGTGCTGGCCGGATCGCTGCCCACACCCTCCGGCTACGGCAAAGTGCCCGCCGTCCCGGAACCGGACGTGCAGCGGCTGCTGACCGAGGTGATCGAGAAGCTCGCGGTGGCGACTGGATCGCCGGTCGTGGTGCACTGCTGCGCGGCCCGCCCGCCGGTGGCGCTGCTGCGCCGCGCCGGTGCCGGGGCGATCGCGCTGGACGCCACCAGGCTCGGTGCCGTGTCCGGCGCACTGGCCGACGAACTCGGCGAGGCCTGGGAAGAGGGCACCGCCCTGTTCCTCGGCCTGGTTCCGAGCACCGAACCGACCGGTGAAACCCGCCCGCGCCAGCTCGCCCAACCCGCCTTCGATCTGGCGTCCCGCCTCGGCTTCGCCCGCCGCGCACTGGCCGAGCGCAGCGTGCCCACCCCGACCTGCGGACTAGCCGCCGCGACCCCCGCCTGGTCCCGCCGCGCGATCAGCCTCACCCGAGACCTCGCGAACCTCTTCGCCGACGAAGCCGACCAGTAGCGATCGGGCCTTCCGGCGCTGGTCGATCGGTTATCGTGGGGAAGATCGAGAAGCGCTGGACGCGGAAGGTTGCGAGATGGCCCGCTGGCTGGTCGGTTTCGACCTACCCGAGGACACCCCGGAGCGGCTGGAGAACCTGACGCAGCGGCTGCTCACCGAGCTGCGCGAGGTGGGGGCGGTCCGGGTGGATCGGGTGCGCGGCCAAGGCGCGGACGGCACGAAGTCCGGTGCCGCGCCGGAAATCGGACGACTCGTGCTCAGCGGCGTGTTCTCGGCGGCCACCGCGGCTGCTTTCGCCAAGATCATGGCCGCCCGCTTCGAGCAGGCCAAGGCTCGCCGCGTCAGCATCGAGAAGGACGGCGAGAAGGTGGACATCGAGGGCCTGTCGACCAAGGACCAGCACCTGCTGGTGGAAACCATCGCGGCCAAACTTCGCGACGACCCGTCACCGGAAGCCGAATCCTCAGCCGGGCCGCAGTAGGAGATCGGCATGCCAGGTCGTCGGGTGGCGCTGCTGGTCGCCACTTCGATGTACGGCGACCCCGGCCTGCGCGGCCTGCGCGCACCCGCCGGGGAGGCCGAGGAGCTGAAGCGGGTTCTCGAAACCCAGGGCGGTTTCGACGACGTCGATGTGCTGCGCAACGAGTCCAAGAGCCGGATCGAGTACGAGATCGAGGAGGTCTTCGGCTCCGCAGGGCCGGACGACCAGGTTCTGCTCTACATGTCCTGTCACGGGTTGCGCAACGATCGCGGCCAGTTGCTGTTCGCCGCCTGCAACACCGAGTTGGCGCACGTCGAATCCACTGCGGTCGGTTCGGACTTCGTGCGGTCCCAGCTGAACGTCTCGCAAGCGGGGATGAAGGTGCTGCTGCTGGACTGCTGCTACAGCGGCGCGTTCTCGGTCGGACTGGTCCCCAAAGCAGCGGATGAGGTCGATCTGCGCGAGTTGGTGGGTCAGGGCACTTGCGTGCTCACAGCGACCAGTTCGTTCGAGTACGCCTTCGAAGGTGGCGAATTCACCGGTACCGATGCGATGCCGTCTTCGCTTTTCACCCGTGCTGTCCTGGACGGGATTCGCTCGGGTGCCGCCGATGCCGACGGAGACGGGTTGATCAGCACTGATGAGCTGTACCGGTACGTGCGCCGGGAACTCGCCGGGCGGCAGACCCCGTGGTTGGAAAGCCGGATGGTCGGCAGCTTCTACATCGCCCGGACCGCTTCGACCGCCCCGGAGGCGATTCGGCCCCTGAACCCCGCGACCCAGCAGCCGATCCGGCGCCTGCTGGAACATCCGACCGCACAGCAGAACGGACCGGCGGGTTGCACGCTGCGCGTGGTCGTCGGATCGGACGTCGACGGGCAGCCGTTCCTGTTGAACCTCGATGAACCGCACAACCACCTGGCGGTTGTCGGAGCCACGCAGTCGGGCAAGAGCCAGTTCGTGCGGCTGCTGCTGCTCGCCTTGGCGCTCGACTCGGATCCGGCCGAAGTGCGGTTCCACATCATCGACTCCGAAGCCCGTTTCGGTGCTTTCGCGCAAATTCCGCACGTGCGCGCGGTGCTCGGCCCGGACCAGCGCACGCACATCGAGCGGCTGGTGGAGGCCGCGGAACGGGAGATCGCGCAGCGCCGTGCGATGTTTCGCACAGCCGGGTTCGAAACACTGGTGGATTTCCGCGCGGCCCGGCGCAACCGCGATCTGCCCACCGATGACGAACAGCCGGACGTCTTCCTGGTGATAGACCGGTGGGAAGCCTTCGCCGACGAAAACCCATCACTGGTACCGCGCGTGGAGCGGATCGCCGACCAAGGAACCAGCTTCGGCGTGCACCTGGTCGTAACGGCGCGGTCCTGGTCCAAGATCCCGGACGAGATCCGCCAACACCTGCGCGGCCGGGTCGAATTCGCGCCGGGTCGATCGGCGCACGCTTCGTCGCACGGGGGTTCTTTCCAAGTCGCGGTTCCCACATCGGGCGATCTTGGCGTCCAGCACCGGGGCATGCTCTCGCTGATCGAGGACGTCGCCGGAGGCCGTGAACAGCACACGCGAACCTTCGACCCGCGGCGGATCCTCGGCGTCGACGTGACGACGTTCGATCCGTCGAGCGCCTGGCGCGCCCCGGACACCCCGGACTGGCTGCGCGTCCCGATCGGACTGGACGAATTCGGCAGGCCGGTGCACCTCGATCTGAAGCCCGCCGCGGCAGGTGGTGCGGGCCCGCACGGGATGATCGTCGGTCAGCCGGGCTCCGGTGCCAGCCAGACGTTGGCCTCGCTGCTCCTCCTGCTGATGTTGACCCACTCGCCGAGCGAGCTGAACGTCGCTGCGCTGCGCGGACTGCCGTACGACCCCTACCAGGAGCTCGTCAGAATGCCGCATGTCGCGGCCCACCTGGACGTTTCGTCGTTCGCCGATTCCAAAGCCGAGCTGAACCGGAGGCTCAAGGACATCCGCCGTGAGGTGGCCCGTCGGCGCAACAGCCACCACGGCGCCCCGGAGAGGCCCAGGATGGTGGTCGCGATCCACAACTTCGTCGAGGCGCTGGCGCACCAGAAAGATGCGGCTGAACAGCTGCGCGAGGTGATGGCGCTCGGCGCGGAGGTTGGCGTCCACGTCGTCCTGCTCGCCCACAGCCTCGCCGACAGCAGGTTCCCGGAGATCGAAGAGCGCTGCAGCTTCCGGATTGTGCACCGCACCGCCAACGATCAGGATTCCGCAGCTGTGTTGGGTACGTCGGCGGCTGCCGAATTGGACCCCAGCACGCCTGGCTCCGGGTTCTTGCTGACACGGGGCGGACCTGCGACGAAGTTCCGAGCCTGGATCCCGGGCGAAAGCTGGTGGGCCGACCTGGTGGCGCGGATCAACGAAGCGGTCCCGGTGCGTGCCGCGCAACTGCACTCACCGCTGGCGGAACCGTTCGGACTCGGCGAGCTGGTGGGCACCCCGATGCGGACCGAACGCGGCTTGTCGGCGGTGGACTTCGAGCGCCACACCGAGGTCCCGATCGGTCTGGTGGACGTCGCCGAAGAGGGACGCACCGAAGTGCTCATGGTTGCGGTCGGCCAGAACATCGCCATCGGCGGCGGTCCGTTCTCCGGCAAGTCATTCCTCGCTCGAACCGTGGTCCTGTCCATGGCGTTGACGCACACGCCCGAGGAGCTGCGGTTCTACTTCATCGGGATGGGGCACGGGTACTCCTGCGGCGACGTGCTGTCGGAACTGCCGCACGTATGCGCGGTCGCGTCCGGCGATGACCAGGAGCTGGTCGGCGTGGTGATCCGCGATCTCCTCGCACTGCTCGACGCCCGAAGGCGGCAGGGCGCCGCGGGACACCACGAGGTGATTCTCGTGGTCGAGCAGTGGGACAGCATTGCCAGGCTCTTCTCCTGGTTGGTCTCCGACCTCGCCCAACTTGCCCGATTTGGCCCCGCCCACGGGATTCAGGTGATCATTTGCTCGGACGTGTGGTCGGCCGAGGATCGGGACCTGACCGACCAGTGCCCGACTCGGCTGCACCTCGGCGACGACTCGCCAGGAGTCGGCGCGGCCGGCGACCGCGTTTTCCGCGCCGCACTGCCCTGGGTCGACCCGGACGCCGACCTGGAACCCCAGTCGGAGAACACGCGCCTGTTGGCCCGCAAGATCGCGCAGCTGTGGACCGGGCCGCAGGTGCCGAGACTTTCCCTGCCGCCGTCGCTGGTGGCCTACGAGGAGGCCGCGGCCCTCGGCAGCCCGAACATCGTGCTGGGCAGGCTCGCCGGGCTCGACCGGTGGGCGGAACTCGATCTGGGCGGCCGGACCTCGCACCTGCTGTGCCTGGGCGAGCCAGGCTCGGGGAAGACGAACCTGCTCCGCGTGGTGCTCAGCGAGCTCGTCCGGTTGTACTCGCCGGAGGAGTACAACGCCATCATCATCGATCCGAAACGGGGCTTGCTCGGCGAATTCGACGGCCCGCCGTTCCGCTACGCGGCGGTGCGCGAAGACTTCGAACGCGTGCTGCACGAGACGGTCGCCCGAATCGAGCAACGTCTCGATGACCAAGGGAACCCGCATCGGAAGGTCTTCCGGGCCATGTCCGACTCCCAGCAGGTCTTCCTCGTCCTCTCCGATTTCGAGCTGATATCGGACCGCTCCGGATTGACCGGGCGAGATGTGGTGCACTCCGATGTGTTCAACAGGCTGACGAGACTGCTCGAATACGGACCGGAGATCGGGTTCCACCTGATCGTCACCCGAAACTCGATCAACATCGGGGATGCGCTGCGCAAGGGCTCGCTCGGCGGGCTTCGCTCAGCTGGGTGCGCAACCGTGGTGCTCAGCAGCGGAGACGGCGAGCGTGAGATCCTGCCCGGGGTTGGACCGACACCCCGGTCACCGGGACGCGGTCGCTACCTGCTGGATGGCACCGGCGGGACGATCCAGCTCGCATACCACGCGAAGTGATCACCTTCGAAATTGATCGTCCAAATTGGACCAACCTGCCCCAGGGCGGGTCACCGCATCGGGTTCAAGGTCGGATAGGTCTTTTTCGGAATCGGCCGTGCGGAAGTCGTTGCGCTGGTAGGAAGAGCTGCGTGGGCAGTTACTGCGTCAGCGAGCTCGATCGAACCGGGTGGATCCGGCGGAGCATCATCCAGGAGGCGGCGTGCTTGACCTTCGTGCGGGGCGACGACCTCAACCGGGTAGCTGAGGCCTTCGGCGGGGTTGCCGGGTTCGGTCGGCTGCTGGACATCGGCGAGTTCTGCGAAGAGGCGTTCGTCCACCAGGAAAAGCACCCCATGATCGCGCTGCGGCAGCTCGGCGACTGGGTGCTGGTCGTGGAGGACAGCGGTCGGCAGGGGCAGCGGCCGGAGGTGCTGCGCCGCGCCGCGCGTTTCGCCGCGGTGTCGGTGTTCTGGGACGCCTGCGCGCTGACCAGGTTCTCCTACGCGGTCGACGGCGACGTCCGGACCTCCTTCGAGGCGGTGCTGCCGGAGTACCGGGAGGGCGCCGAACCGGACGGGCTGGAAGCCGTCCGCGCTGGTTTGCCCTGGTCGCAGGCCGATCCGGTGATGCTGATGCTGGCGTTGGCCGGGCGGCTGACGGGACTTCCACCGAATCCAGGTTGGCTCGCCGGTGACTTCCACACCTTCCCGGTCGCACCGTGGCCCGATGATCTGGTCGCCGTCCCGAACCCGTTGGACAACGTTGTCGGTTACCCGATCGAGCTGATCACGGCGCTGCGGACCGCCGCCGAACACGTCCGCAGGCGGGCCGCCGCGGCGGCGGCGCGGTACGTGCTGGCCATCGCCGACTGCCTCGACCATCCCGTGGTGCGGCGCACCCTGTCGTCGATGACCAGCGGATTCTCGATCGACCGAAGCGTGCTCGGCGCAGTGGTGCGGGAGTGGACCTGGCAGAGCACCCGGCACCGCCGCAGCAGCAAGGTTCGCGACCAGCTGCGCGCGGTGGAGGTGCTGCGGCAGGCGACCCACGAGGACTCGCTGACCGCGCTGGTCAACGTGCTGGTGGGGGCCCGCCACGTGCGCGGTGTGGATACCGGCGAGCTCGCCCGCGTCGTCGCCACGGCACTGGCCTCGTGAGTGCTCGCCGCGGTGCGAACCGGGTTTTCGGCCACGAGCCCGCACCGCGCCAGGCACAATGGCGGACATGTTCAGGTTCCTCCGCCGTCGCGACGCGGCAGACAGCGCCGAACCGGTCGATGTCCACGCCGAGGCGGCCGCGCGTGCCGAGCAGTTCTGGCAGCGGTGGGACGACCTGCTGCCCGAGATCGCTTCGGCGCTCGGCGACAGCGTGCCGCAGCGGATCGAGAGCCTGGTGGCCGAGGCCGTCGCCGCGGTGCACCCCAACCTGACCTTCGCCATCGAGCACGGCGAGCAGGCCGTCTACGCGCTGGTCGTCAGCAGCCAGGCCGACCCGGACCTGCGGCCCTACACCGACGCCTGGATGGCCGCCGCCCCGGCGGCCGACACGGTGTGGGAGTACCACGACGCGGTGCCGCCGGTGCCGGACCCGACCGAGGTCACCGTGAACTTGCGGGGCGAGAAGTACCCGCTGGCCGATGTGCGGGTCGTCGCGCAGGTCGACGAGGCCGAAGGCCTGGTCGACGTCGCCGTCTACCACCCCGGCTTCCGCGGGCTGGACGACAGCACCCGGCGGGCGCTGACCTTCCTGCCGCTGGATGCCACGCTCGGCGAGCGGTTGGCGGCCGACCGGCTGGGTCGGGTCGAGACCGCCGAGCGCGAACCGGAAGGCACGATCGGCCTGCTCGAACTCCGCGAGCTGGTCCGCGAGCTCGACCGCACCGCGTCCGCTGCTGAGGGGTCGTGAGGTAGCCAAAACCGGTTTTCCCCACCCACGACACCCGACAAGCCGCTGCGTGCCGTTGTCTGGGCAGGTCGCTAGTCTCGGGGCGTGACCAGCAAGGACGTGGACGACCGCCGCAACCTCGACGACACCGAGGAGCACGTGCCCGACGATCCCGCAGCGGGCCGGGCCGCGGAAGGCGTCGAGGACGTGCCCGCCGAGGTGCGCGAGCGCTACGCGGACCTCGCTGAGGAAGTTCGCGGCCACCAGTTCCGCTACTACGTGCTGGATTCGCCGACGATCTCCGACGGCGAGTTCGACGAGTTGTTCGCCGAGTTGCAGCGCATGGAGGCGGAGCACCCCGCGCTGCAGGCCCCGGATTCGCCCACGCAGGTCGTCGGGGGCACCTTCTCCACCGAGTTCACCCCGGTCGCGCACCTCGAACGGATGCTGAGCCTGGACAACGCCTTCAGCACCGAGGAACTGCAGGCCTGGGTGGACCGGGTGCAACGCGAGGTCGGCGACGACGCGCACTTCCTGTGCGAGCTGAAGATCGACGGCCTGGCCATCAACCTGCTGTACCGGGACGGGCGGCTGGAGCGCGCCCTGACCCGCGGCGACGGCCGCACCGGTGAGGACGTGACGCTCAACGTCCGCACCATGGGCGAGGTCCCGGAGCAGCTGACCGGCACCGAGCAGTACCCGGTGCCGGGTCTGGTGGAGGTCCGCGGCGAGGTGTTCTTCCGGGTCGACGAGTTCGCCGAGCTCAACGCCAAGCTCGTCGAGGCGGAAAAACCCCCGTTCGCCAATCCGCGCAACGCCGCCGCCGGGTCGCTGCGGCAGAAGGACCCGCGGATCAGCCGCACCCGGCCGCTGCGGCTGATCTGCCACGGCCTGGGCAAGCGGGACGGTTTCGATCCCAGCCGCCAGTCCGAGTCGTACGCGGCGCTGAAGGCGTGGGGCCTGCCGGTGTCCGAGCACACGGTCGTGCTGTCCACTATGGACGAACTGGTCGCGCACATCGACTACTGGGGCAAGCACCGCGACTCCGCGGAACACGAGATCGACGGCGTCGTGATCAAGGTCGACGAGGTGCCGTTGCAGCGCCGACTCGGCACCACCTCCCGCGCGCCGCGCTGGGCCATCGCCTACAAGTACCCGCCGGAGCAGGCCACCACGAGACTGCTGGACATCCAGGTCAACGTCGGCCGCACCGGCCGCGTCACACCGTTCGCCGTGATGGAGCCGGTCAAGGTCGCCGGTTCGACGGTGTCGATGGCGACCCTGCACAACGCCGACGAAGTCCGCCGCAAGGGCGTGCTGATCGGCGACCGGGTGGTGATCCGCAAGGCCGGTGACGTGATCCCCGAGGTGCTCGGCCCGGTGGTCGACGTGCGCACCGGCAACGAGCGCGAGTTCACCATGCCGACCGTGTGCCCGGAGTGCGGTTGGGTGCTCTCGCAGCAGAAGGAAGGCGACGTCGACCTGCGCTGCCCGAACGCCCAGGGCTGTCCAGCCCAGCGGCGCGAGCGGTTGTTCTACCTGGCCAGCCGTCGGGTGCTGGACATCGAGGTCCTCGGCTACGAGGCGGCCGCCGCGCTGCTGGCCGCCGGGGTGGTGGAGGACGAGGGCGACATCTTCGACCTCGACGAGCCGAAGCTGCTCAAGACCGCGTTGTTCCGCACCAAGGAAGGCAACCTGTCGGCCAACGGCGCCAAGCTGCTCGCCAACCTGGCGACCGCCAAGCAGAAACCGCTGTGGCGGGTGCTGGTGGCGCTGTCGATCCGGCACGTCGGGCCGACCGCCGCGCAGGCGCTGGCCCGCGAATTCGGCTCGCTGGACCGGATCGAGGCGGCGTCGGAGGAGGAGTTGGCGGCCACCGACGGCGTTGGGCCGACGATCGCGGCCGCGGTGCGCGAGTGGTTCGAGGTCGACTGGCACCGCGAGGTGGTGCGCAAGTGGCGGGCCGCCGGGGTGCGGATGGCCGACGAGCGCGACGAGTCGATTCCGCGCACTCTCGAAGGCCTTTCCATCGTGGTCACCGGCACGCTGCAGACCTTCTCCCGCGACGAAGCCAAGGAGCTGATCATGGCGCGGGGTGGCCGGGCGGCCGGTTCGGTGTCGAAGAAGACCGCGTTCGTCGTGGTCGGTGACGCACCGGGCTCCAAGTACGACAAGGCCGTGCAGCTCAAGGTCCCGGTGCTGGACGAGAACGGCTTCCGGGTCCTGCTCGACGAGGGGCCGGAAGCCGCCGCCGAGCATGCGTTGCCCGTCGAGGATTGAGGCGTGCGCTGGAAAGATCCTCGGGCATGACGATGATTCGGACTGCCCGGCCAGTTGAGTACGAGGCGATCGGTGCCGTCGCCGTGCGCGCTTACACCGAGGCCGGAAACCTGCCGAAAGATATCGACTACGTCGGCGTGCTGCGCGATGCCGCCGACCGGGCGGCGAAGGCGGAGCTGCTCGTCGCGGTCGATGACGACGAGGTTCTCGGCACGGTCACCGTGGTCCAACCCGGCACCGCGTACACGGAACTGGCCGAGCCGGGTGAGCTGGAGGTGCGGATGTTGGCGGTGGCTCCGGAAGCCGCTGGCAACGGCATCGGGCAGGCGTTGGTCGAGGCGGTGATCGACCGGGCTCGCCACGACGAACTGCGGCGGGTCGTGCTCTGCGTCCGGGAGGACGCGGCCCCGGCGCAGCGCCTCTACCGGCGCCTGGGCTTCGAACGCCGCCCCAACCGAGACTGGGAGGTCGCCCCAGGTGTACTCCTGCTCGCCTTCGCCCTGGAACTGGACGTGAACTCCAGAATCCCCAACGGTCAGGTGGTGTGACCGGGGGCTGGCGTCAGCCGTCTAGGACGACTGCGACGATGCCCGCCAGGTGCGCCAGGCGGGCGAGTTCGGCGGCCCGGAACATCGGGCCGCCCGGCCGCCCGGCCAGCAGCACGCGGTCCGGCTTGCCGATCGGGGTCGCGGCCAGTTCGGTGCCCAGCTCCTGCCAGGTTTCCGGCACCCACGGCTCGTCGCCGTCGAGGATCGTGGCCCGCGGCAGCGGCAGCCACGGCAGCTCCAAGTAGCCCTCCTGCGGGGCCGAGGTGCTGGCCGCCAGCTGCTCGGCGCCGCCCGAGCGGTGCCCGAAGACGATCGCCCAACCGGATCTGATGATCTTGGGCACCCCTTCGGCGAAGATCTGCAACCCCCGGCCCGGCTCGGCGGCGATTTCCTCCACCAACTCCAGCTCGCGGTGCGTGTCCAGCACGCCCGCGTACGGCCGGACCGCGTCGACCTCGACGCCCGCGACCGATTCGGCCGCGGTGATCAGCACGTCGGGCAGCCGACCGGAGGGCAGCTCCACCACCAGGTCGTCGATCGCCACGCCGTTGTTGCGCTCGACCACGTCGACGCTGAGGATGTCGGCACCGATCTCGCCGAGCGCGCTCGCCACCGACCCGAGGTTTCCGGGCCGGTCCGGTATCTGCACCCGGATCAGGAAGGACACCGGACTCAACGCCTCCAACTTCGTGCGCGACACCTCGCCGGTCGCGCTGTTCCATCCGCGAGAAGCCGCCACGCAGCGGCTCCTCGTGCGAGGAACTGGCGCTTGAAATTGTGTCAGACGCGGCCCGCTGGCGGTGCCCCTGGCGTCCACGCAGTGGAACGACCTGCGGTTTTCCACCGGTTCCAGGCTCGTTCGTCTGGCGGAACTTCAACCGCCACCTCGCTGTGGGTTCCCCGCCCGCGACGCGTTCAACGCGCGGCGTCGAGTCGGCTTCCCACCCCGACAACGTCCGAGCACCCGCGACAGTGCCGGTGGGAGACGGCAGGCGCCGCCCCCTCCAGGGCTGGGTGCGGGCACGGCCATAGACTGAGCAGTACCCGTGAAACCGGACATGACCAGGGAGCCTTCGCAGTGTCCAAGATCTCCCGCGACGAGGTCGCACACCTCGCCGGCCTGGCGCGGCTGGCCGTCACCGAAGACGAGCTGAACACCTTCGCCGGCCAGCTCGACCAGATCCTCGATGCGGTGGCCAAGGTGGGCGAGGTCGCGGCGGACGACATCCCGCCGACCTCCCACGCCGTGCCGGTGACCAACGTTTTCCGCGAAGACGAGGTGCGGCCGTGCCTGTCGCGCGAGCAGGTGCTCGCGGGGGCGCCCGCAGCCGAAGAAGACCGGTTCCGCGTGCCGCGGATTCTCACCGAGGAGGCCTGATGAGCCACACTTCTGCCGGGGCTCGTCAGGTGCGCCCGGATGCGGGTGTCCCGCAGAGCACCGAGGAGGCCTGATGACGTCGACCGCATCCGGTGGCAGCCTGACCGGGCTGACCGCATCCGAGCTCGCCGCCAAGCTGCAGGCGGGCGAGGTCTCGTCGGTCGAGGTGACGCAGGCGCACCTGGACCGGATCGCCGCCGTGGACGCGGCGGTGCACGCCTTCCTGCACGTCGACGCCGAGGGCGCGCTGGCCGCCGCGCGCCGGGCCGACGCGGATCGCGCCGCGGGCAACGCCGCGTCGCCGCTGACCGGTGTGCCGCTGGCGCTCAAGGACGTGCTGACCACCACCGACATGCCCACCACCTGCGGCTCCAAGATGCTGGAGGGCTGGGTTCCGCCGTACGACGCGACGGTGACGCGCCGCCTGCGCGAGGCGGGCGTGGTGATCGTCGGCAAGACGAACATGGACGAGTTCGCGATGGGTTCGTCCACCGAGAACTCCGCGTACGGCCCGACCCGCAACCCGTGGGACCTGGACCGCATCCCGGGCGGCTCCGGCGGCGGTTCCTCGGCGTCGCTGGCGGCCTTCGAGGTGCCGCTGGCCATCGGCACCGACACCGGCGGCTCGATCCGCCAGCCCGGCGCGGTGACGGGCACGGTCGGCGTCAAGCCCACCTACGGCGGGGTGTCCCGCTACGGTCTCGTCGCGTTCTCCTCGTCGCTGGACCAGCCCGGCCCGTGCGCGCGCACCGTGTTGGACGCCGCCCTGCTGCACGAGGTGATCGCCGGGCACGACCCGATGGACTCCACCTCGATCGACCAGCCGGTGCCGCAGGTCGTCGCGGCCGCCGAGCAGGGCGCCTCCGGTGGTCTGCAGGGCGTGCGCATCGGCGTGGTCCGCGAGTTCTCCGGCGAGGGCTACCAGTCGGGCGTGCAGCGGGCTTTCGAGGCCGCGGTCCAGCAGTTGTCCGCGCTGGGCGCGGAGGTCATCGAGGTCTCCTGCCCGCACTTCGACTACGCGCTACCGGCCTACTACCTGATCGCGCCGAGCGAGTGCTCCTCGAACCTGGCCCGCTTCGACGCGATGCGCTACGGCCTGCGCGTCGGCGACAACGGTGCCCGCAGCGCCGAGGAGGTCATGTCGCTGACCCGCGAGGCCGGGTTCGGGCCCGAGGTGAAGCGGCGCATCATGCTCGGCACCTACGCGCTGTCCTCGGGCTACTACGACGCCTACTACGGCCAGGCGCAGAAGGTGCGGACGCTGATCACCCGCGACTTCACCGCCGCGTTCGAGCAGGTCGACGTGCTGGTGTCGCCGACCACCCCGACCACCGCGTTCAAGATCGGTGAGCGGGTCGACGACCCGATGGCGATGTACCTCGCCGACCTGTGCACCATCCCGTCCAACCTGGCGGGCAACGCCGCCATGAGCGTCCCCTGTGGACTGTCCGATGAGGACGGACTGCCAGTGGGTCTGCAGATCATGGCCCCGGCGATGGCCGACGACCGGCTCTACCGGGTCGGCGCCGCGTACGAGGCCGCGCGCAACGCGGTGCAGGGTGGCCCGCTGATCAACAAGGTGCCCCAGCTGGAGGCGGTATGAGCGGCGCGTCCCCGTCCCGCTCGCACCTGCCGAGGTGGGTGCGAGCACCCCGAAAGCTACTGGAGGTCCAGTGATGAACCCGAAGATCAAGGCAGCGTTCCAGCTCGCCTCCGTGCTCTCGGCGGCGCTGGGGCTGCGGGCGAGTTTCCGAACGGCGCGGGAGAAGAACGACAAGCTCGCGCTGGCGGATGCGATCATCACCGCGCTCGGGCTGATCACCGGCACCGCGCTGGCCGTGCGGGCGCTGCGCAAGGGGGAGGACGACAAGTGACCGCCGTCGCCGAGATCATGGACTACGACGAGGTCCTCGACCGGTTCGACCCGGTGCTCGGCCTCGAAGTGCACGTGGAGCTGTCCACGAACACGAAGATGTTCTGCGGCTGCGCGAACGTCTTCGGCGCCGAGCCCAACACCCAGGTCTGCCCGGTGTGCCTGGGTCTGCCGGGGGCGCTGCCGGTGCTCAACAGCAAGGCCGTGGAGTCGGCCATCCGGATCGGCTTGGCGCTGAACTGCCAGGTCGCCGAGTGGTGCCGGTTCGCCCGCAAGAACTACTTCTACCCGGACATGCCGAAGAACTTCCAGACCTCGCAGTACGACGAGCCGATCGTCTTCGACGGTCACCTCGACGTGGTGCTGGACGACGGCGAGACCTTCCGGGTCGACATCGAGCGGGCGCACATGGAGGAGGACACCGGCAAGTCCTCGCACGTGGGCGGCAGCACCGGCCGCATCCACGGCGCCGAGTACTCGCTGCTGGACTACAACCGGGCCGGGGTGCCGCTGATCGAGATCGTCACCAAGCCGATCGTCGGCGCCGGGGCACGGGCCCCGGAGGTCGCCCGGGCGTACGTCACGGCGCTGCGGGACCTGCTGCGCGCGCTGGACGTTTCGGACGTGCGGATGGACCAGGGCTCGCTGCGCTGCGACGCGAACGTGTCGCTGATGCCCAAGGGCGCGGCGGAATTCGGCACCCGCACCGAGACGAAGAACGTCAACTCGCTGCGCAGCGTGGAGCGCGCGGTGCGCTTCGAGATGCAGCGGCACGCGGCGGTGCTCGTTTCCGGCGGCACGATCCTGCAGGAGACCCGGCACTTCGACGAATCGACCGGCACCACTTCGGCGGGCCGCCGCAAGGAGACCTCCGAGGACTACCGCTACTTCCCGGAACCCGACCTGGTGCCGATCGCACCGGCGCGGGAGTGGGTCGAGGAGCTCGGCAAGACCCTGCCGGAGCTGCCGTGGGAGCGGCGCAAGCGGGCCCAGGAGCAGTGGGGCCTGTCCGCCGAGGAGCTGCGCGACCTGGTCAACGCGGGGGCGTTGGAGCTGATCGCGCAGACCGTCGACGCGGGCGCGGCCTCCGGCGATGCCCGCTCCTGGTGGGTTTCCTACCTGGCGCAGCAGGCGAACACCCGCGGTGTCGAGCTCGGCGAGCTCGACATCACGCCGAAGCAGGTGGCGCGGGTGATCGCGTTGGTCGCCGAGGGCAAGCTGACCAACAAGCTGGCCCGGCAGGTCGTCGACGGGGTGCTCGCCGGTGAGGGCGAGCCGGACGACGTCGTCGCGACCCGCGGCCTGGAGGTCGTCTCGGACGACTCCGCGTTGCAGCGCGCGATCGACGAGGCGCTGGCGGCGCAGCCGGACATCGCGGACAAGATCCGCGGCGGCAAGGTGCAGGCCGCGGGCGCGATCGTCGGTGCGGTCATGAAGGCCACCAAGGGCCAGGCCGACGCCAAGCGAGTCCGCGAACTCGTCCTCGCCGCCTGCGGCCAGTAACCGCGTTTTTCGGAGTGAGGGGCACCTGTGACCAAGTAAGTTGGTCACAGGTGCCCCTCACTCTTCACGCTTTCGAATTAGCGGCGCATTCTCGTGGTTACTCCACAGTGGACTTCGAGTTGGTCGTTGCCTGCGGATCTTCGTCCGTTCCGGCCTAGAAGGGGGCGTGCGTGAAAATCCCCGTTCTTACCAGAACAACCACTCGCGAGCGCAAGCATCACCAAGCGGCGGTCTTGGTTTCGGTGATTCGTCCGATGTAGTCGTTCGGATGTACCAGGGTCGCGTCGGTCAAGTCGTATGTGCGCCAAGGCATCCTGGCACACCGGTGTTCTGACCCTGCCCGTCGGTCGGTGGGTGCATGTGCGCGGCGTTCCTGCCGGAATCGCCGCACATCGGCATTTTCGGCCGCATGTTCGGCCGCCACACCGTGGAGCGGGTCAGATCGTGCGGATCGGACCTCCAGCGAAGTCGTCGAGCAACCGTTGCAGGTCGGCTCAGTCCTTGCCCGCGGAGCCGCCGGACGGCGGTTCGATGCGCAGCGCGCGGTCGTCGCTGGACTTCGGACTGCCGCCGTCCTTGTTCGAGGTGCCCAGCCACAGCAGCCCGTCCGGGCCGAGCGCCGCGGCGGAGAACCGGCCGTAGGTGTTCTCCATGACCTTCGTCGGCTGGCCGGTGAAACTGCCGTCCGGCGCCGGATGCAGGGTGTAGAGCGCGGCGGCGTCGCGCAGCGCCACCACCACCGTCGACGGATCGGCGACGCAACCGGCGACACCGGGCCGCTCCGCCCAGGTCCACGCCGGTGAGCCCAGCGGCTGCCCGAACCGCACCCGGTACAGCGCGTCCTGGCCACCGCTGCGATCGGTCACCCAGTACATGCCCATCGCGGGCGTGCCGCACAGCCCGCCCGGCGCGGTCAACCCGGCGGCGACCACCGGTGACTTCGGGTCGGGATTGCTCTCCGCCGGCTTGCCGAAACCGTCGATGCGCAGCACCTTCCCCGCCAGCGACTGCGGGTTCGCGGGATTCGCCGGGTTGCCCGCGTCGCCGGTGGCGATGAGCAGCGCCCCCTGGCCGTCGTCGAGCATCGCCCCCGAGTTGCCCGTGGCGCCCTTGGGGATACCGGTCAGCACGGGTTTGGGCCGGTCACCGGCCGCGACCCGGACGACCCGGTTGTCGCTGCTGGTGGTGACGTAGGCGTAGAACAGCTCGTCCTCGTGGTAGCTGGGCGACAGGGCGAGTCCGGTGAGCCCGCCGCCGCCACTCGGGTCCACCGGGATCTGGGCCAGCTCAACGGGTTTCTCGCCGCGCTGGACGCGCAGCACCCGCCCGGTGGCCCGCTCACCGACCAGCGCGCTCTGACCGTCGGGCAGCACCACCATCGCGCCGACCGGATCCAGGCAGGTGGCCACCACCGCCGGATCCGGATCCTCGCAGCCCACCGACTGCGGGGGCGCCTGCGGTGGGGTGGGGCGGTCATCGTTGGGCGGGGGCTCGCCCTCGATCGACGGTTGCGGACCGGCCTGCGGTTCCAGCGACGGCTGGTCGCCCCACGGCCTCGGGTGTTCGTCCGGGAACTGTGCGCAGCCCGCCAGCAGCGTGCCGAGCACCGCGGTCATGCCCAGCAGAAGACGACGCATGCGAAACGAGACTGCCACGACGCCCGAGCCTAATGGGCCACGGGTAAACCGCCGGTGAGACACCATGCCGTCGGTCCTGAGCGGCCAGCTCGCTCGCGCACTCACGTCCAGTGTTCGGTGCGGCGGCGCAGCCCCGGCTCGGGGACGCGGACCCGGATGCGCCGCACCGGCGGCGGTGGCGGGTCGATGCCCAGGCGGGCGCACTCGACCGCCTCGACGCGGCGCAGCAGCAGGGCGAGTTCGTCCCGCACCACCTCCGGGGCCTCGAACGGGATGAAATGCGAGGTCGGCAGCATCCGCACCCGGGCCTGCGGCAGCGCGGCCACCGCCTTGGCGACGCTGCCGAAGTCCGCCAGCACGTCGTGCCGCCCGGCGAGCACCGTCAGCGGACAACTCAGCTCGGCCACCCGGGTCCGGGCCGACGCGCCCCAGGCCAGGCTCAGTTCGGCGTGCCACCGCCAGTCGTGGTGCAACAGTTGCCGCAGCGCCGCCGCGGCGGCCGCCTGGTCCGCATCGGGGCTCATCAGGCCGCTGCAGCGCAGCAGCTGCGCGGCGAAATCCGTGACGGGCAGCCGGGAGGTGATCGATTCCAGCAGCCCACCGGTGAGCCGCAGCGAGGCGGAGCCGCTCGCGGCGAGCAGCCGCCGAACGATTTCCGGGACGCCCAGCGCGCCGAGCAGCGCGTCCGCGCTCGCGGTCGGTGGACCCGCGAGCAGCATCAACCCGCGCACCCGATCCGGGAACCGCTGGGCGAGCTCCAGCGCCACCACCGTGCCCGCGGACCAGCCGACGACCGTGCAGTCCTTCACCCCGGCCGCGTCCAGCACGCCGACTGCGTCGTCGACGTGATCACTGGGCGTGTTCGCCGGATTGCCCGGCGGGAACCAGCTCAACATCCGGGCCGCCGAATCCACCGGCAGCAGCTCCGGCGCCGAACCGAGCTCGGGACACGCCAGAACCGCCTGCGGACCCACCCCGGTTTCGTCCGACCACCCCCGCAGCCGAAAACCACCTGCGGAAACGTCGAACTCCCGGAATGTTTGGTCCACCATCGAACCATTCTCCACCAATGGTGGATCCGGTGGCCCACGTGTGGTATCGAACAAATCACGTGTCGGAAGGTTTTACCGGAAATGCTCGCACGTTGGGGTGACCATGCCCTAGCCTCGTCCGGCGTGAGGATTCACGACGATCGCCCCGGCGGTGCGGGCGGCTACCCCGACGATCGCAGCTACGGCGCGCACGCCCAGCAGCCCTCTGCTGGGACGGGCGCGCAGGGTGCACCCGGTACCAGGAGCACGCAGGGCCTCGGTGCGCAGAAGTACAACTACTACGACGACGATGACGGCTACAGCGACGCCGAAGCGACGTCGGTGGTCAGTCAGCGCAACGCCCCTTCCGAGTACTACGACGAGCTCGGCAACACGCGCAAGCCGTTCGGCTGGAACGCGGGCACCGACATCGGTCTGCTGATCCTGCGCTTGGCGCTCGGCGGGATCTTCCTCGCGCACGGCGCGCAGAAGCTCTTCGGCGCCTTCGGCGGTCCGGGACCGGACGGTTTCGCCGAGGTGCTCGCCAGCATGGGCTTCCAGCAGAACGCGATGCTGGCCCTGGTCACCGGTGGCACCGAGCTGGGGGCCGGCGCGCTGCTGGTGCTCGGCCTGTTCACGCCGCTGGCCGCCGCGGGTGTCGTCGGTGTGATGGCCAACGCGATCTTCCTCAAGCTCGGCGCCGGATTCTTCGCCGCCTCCGGTGGTTTCGAGCTGGAGGCGACGCTCGCGGTGCTGGGTCTCGGGTTGATGTTCACCGGACCCGGTCGGGTGGCGCTGGACTACGGGCGGGTGTGGTTCCGCCGTCCGCTGATCTTCGGGCTGATCAGCCTGATCATCGCGGTCGCTGCGGCGGCAGTGGTGCTGATCTTGTTCCACCGCCCCTGACCGCAACAGCGAGAACGGGCCCCGCGCAGCGTCGCGCCGGGCCCGTTTTCATTCGTCTGGGTTAAGAGTGAAGGGCACCTTTGACCGAGTAAGCCGGTCAAAGGTGCCCTTCACCTGGAAAAAATCACTTGTTCGCGTCGCGGACTGCGCCGTAGGAGGCGGAGGTTGCCAGGCGGGCGTAGGCGCGGAGTGCGGCGGTGACCTTGCGGTCGCGGCCGACCGGCTGCCAGGGGTACTCGCTGGCCTCCAGCTTCGCGCGGCGCTCGGCCAGCACCTCGTCGGACACCAGCAGTTCCAGCTTGCGCTCGCGGACGTCGATGCGGATCTGGTCGCCGTTTTCGACCAGCCCGATCGTGCCGCCGCTGGCCGCCTCGGGCGAGATGTGTCCGATGGACAACCCGGACGAACCGCCGGAGAACCGGCCGTCGGTGATCAGCGCGCACTTCTTGCCCAGCCCGGAGCCCTTCAGAAACGCGGTGGGGTGCAGCATCTCCTGCATCCCCGGGCCGCCCGCCGGACCTTCGTAGCGGACCACCAGCACGTCGCCGGGCTGGATCTCCTTGTTCAGGATCACCGAAACGGCCTGCTCCTGGCTTTCCACCACCCGCGCCGGACCCTGGAAGCTCCACAGCTCCTCTTCGACACCGGCGGTCTTGACCACCGCGCCCTCTTCGGCGAGGTTGCCGCGCAGCACGGCCAGCCCGCCGTCGGCGGTGTAGGCGTGCGCGACGTCGCGGATGCAGCCCTTCGCGGCATCGGTGTCCAAAGAGGACCACCGGTTCTCGGTGGAGAACGCCTGCGTGGTGCGCACTCCGCCGGGCGCCGCGTGGAACAGCTCGACGGCCTCCGCCGAGGGCGACTCGCCGCGAACATCCCAATTGGACAGCCACTCGGTCAGGCTCGCGCTGTGCACCGAGGAGACATCGCGGTGCAGCAGCCCGGCGCGGTCGAGTTCGCCGAGGATCGCGCTGATGCCGCCCGCCCGGTGCACGTCCTCCATGTGGTAGTCGGAGTTCGGGCTGACCTTGGACAGGCAGGGCACCCGGCGGCTGGTTTCGGCGATGTCCTCCAGGGTGAAGTCGATCTCGCCTTCCTGGGCGGCGGCCAGCGTGTGCAGCACCGTGTTTGTGGAGCCGCCCATCGCCATGTCCAGCGCCATCGCGTTCTCGAACGCCTTCTTGTTCGCGATGGATCGCGGCAGCACCGACTCGTCGTCCGCGCCGTAGTAGCGCTTGGCGATGCGCACCACGGTGCGCCCGGCCTCCTGGAACAGGGCGCGGCGCGCGGCGTGGGTGGCCAACGTGGAGCCGTTGCCGGGCAGCGCCAGGCCGAGGGCCTCGGTGAGGCAGTTCATCGAGTTCGCGGTGAACATGCCCGAGCAGGAACCGCAGGTCGGGCACGCCGAGCGCTCGACCTCGTCGAGCCCGGCCTCGTCGACCGCGGAGTTCGCGGACGCCGAGATGGTGGTGATCAGGTCGGTGGGGGCGTGTGCGACCCCGTCCACCACGACCGCCTTGCCCGCTTCCATCGGGCCGCCGGAGACGAACACCGTCGGGATGTTCAGCCGCATCGCGGCGTTGAGCATGCCGGGGGTGATCTTGTCGCAGTTGGAGATGCACACGAGCGCGTCGGCCTGGTGCGCGTTGACCATGTACTCCACCGAGTCGGCGATCAGCTCGCGGGAGGGCAGCGAGTAGAGCATCCCGCCGTGGCCCATCGCGATGCCGTCGTCCACGGCGATGGTGTGGAACTCCCGCGGCACGCCGCCCGCTTCGCGGATCGTCTCGGCGACCACGTCGCCGAGGTCGCGCAGGTGCACGTGACCGGGCACGAACTGGGTGTAGGAGTTGGCGATGGCGACGATCGGCTTGCCGAAGTCGTCGTCGGTCATGCCGGTGGCGCGCCACAGCGAGCGGGCGCCTGCGGCATTCCGTCCGTGTGTAGTGGTGCGAGAGCGCAGCTGGGGCATATCCACCTTCTTCTATCGAGGATTCCAGGCTCATTTTGCGTGGCGGTGCCGGTAGTGGAACCTCAGAAGCCTTCTCGTCTCCGGGATCGACCAATACGCCACATCGGGGCTGTCCTCGCGAGATAGCTCGGGGTGTGGGGTGTCCCCGCATGGCACTTCTGAGAACCCGCGGCGGTGCAAGTTACGTTGGTGGGCCAAGCGGCTTCGCCACTTGCCTGACGGCAGTTCGGTTGAGCCCACGCCCAACCCGACTGGCAGGGTCGAGCGGCGCCTTGTGGGCGCGAAAGAAGTCGCGGTGCCAGCGACATTACTCCTGCGCAGTCGGGTCGGGCAGGCGCCCACCGCTCATCGCCGCGAGCCGGGGCAGGTCGCGTACCCGGACCGCCGGGAGTTTGATCTCCTTGCCGGAGCGCAGCACGGCCTTCAGCCAGCGCCGCTCGTCCAGCCGCAGCGAGGCCACCTCGTCCCAGCCGAACTTGCCGCCGCCGAAGATCGTGCGCACCACGACCCGCTCCGGATCCACCGTCGTCCGGGTCCGCAGGATCCACGCCAGCAGCACCAGCGGAACCAGGTAGATCAGCAGTCCCCACGGCGTGGCGGTGGTGGCCAGCGGGGTGGCGCACAGCGCGATCACCAGCACGGCCAGCAGCGATACCGGCGTGATCCGGAACGTCAACGACTTCGGCCCTTCGGGTTGTTGCTGGGCAGCGTCCCGCTCGGTGTCGGGCTGCTCGGGCTCCTGCGGGGTCTCGCTCACGCCCCAGATGCTCTCACCCGCGCGGATCGGGCCGCTGAGCCCGTCGTCCCGGTCGGACCGATCGAAGCGGCGCACGTCACACCTGATGCTGGCGGCGTCCCGGCCCGGCGCCGCTGACCAGCGGAGCAGCGGTGGCGGTGGCGGGCGACGGGGCGGCTCCGATGTCCACCATGCGAGATGATCGTTCCGCATGGTTTGACGCGACCGGTCGCATTGATTAACGTCCTTGCCATGCTGCGACTGCACGACATTCTCGTACTTCCCTGGCGCGTCGACGCCTAAGGAAGTTCGCAGCGTCGACGCGCCAACCCTCGTCAGGCCATCAGAGCCTGCGGGGGTTTTTTCGTGTCCGGCCCACCTCCGACCCCTAGGCAGACCCGATGACCAGCGCCAATACCAGGCAGAATCCGGTCCCGGCGCCCCCGCCAGGACGCCGTCCCAAGCCCGCGCCGCCCAGCGGTGCCCCAGTGAAGATGACCGGTGCGCAGGCACTGGTGCGATCATTGGAGTCCGTCGGCTGCGAGATCGTCTTCGGGATTCCGGGTGGCACCATCCTCCCGTCCTACGACCCGCTCCTCGACTCGAACAAGGTCCGGCACGTGCTGGTGCGCCACGAGCAGGGGGCCGGGCACGCGGCCACCGGCTATGCGCAGGCCACCGGCAAGGTCGGGGTGTGCATGGCCACTTCCGGTCCGGGCGCGACCAACCTGGTCACCGCGCTGGCCGACGCGCACATGGACTCCGTGCCGGTCGTCGCGATCACCGGTCAGCAGAGCACCGGTCTGATCGGCACCGATGCCTTCCAGGAAGCCGACATCTGCGGCATCACGCTGCCCATCACCAAGCACAACTTCCTGGTCACCGACGCCGACGACCTGCCGCGGATCATCGCCGAGGCGTTCTACATCGCCAGCAGCGGTCGCCCCGGCCCGGTGCTGGTGGACATCCCCAAGGACGTCCAGCAGGCCACCATGTCGTTCTCCTGGCCGCCGGAGCTGAAGCTGCCCGGCTACCGGCCGACCAGCAAGCCGCACGGCAAGCAGGTCCGGGAGGCCGCCAAGCTGATCACCGAGGCGCAGCACCCGGTGCTCTACGTCGGCGGCGGGGTGATCAAGGCCGAAGCGCACGCCGAGCTCCGGCAGTTGGCCGAGCGCACCGGCATTCCGGTGGTCACCACGCTGATGGCGCGCGGCGCGTTCCCGGACTCGCACCCGCAGCACCTGGGCATGCCCGGCATGCACGGCGCGGTCGCCGCGGTCGCCGCCATGCAGCGCGCCGACCTGCTCATCGCGCTGGGCACCCGCTTCGACGACCGGGTCACCGGTCAGCTCTCGTCGTTCGCGCCGGATGCCAAGGTGGTGCACGCGGACATCGACCCGGCGGAGATCTCCAAGAACCGCTACGCCGACGTGCCGATCGTCGGTGACTGCAAGGACGTGCTGGCCGAGCTGATCGACGCGGTGGCCGCCGCGACCGAGGAGCACGGCACCGCGGATCTGGCGCCCTGGTGGGAGTCGCTCGACGACCTGCGCAAGCGGTTTCCGCTGGGCTACCAGTGGCCGACCGACGGCAGCCTGTCGCCGGAGTACGTCATCGAACGCCTGGGGAAGCTGGTCGGGCCGGATGCGATCTACGCGGCCGGTGTCGGTCAGCACCAGATGTGGGCCGCGCAGTTCGTCGGTTACGAGCACCCGCGCAGCTGGCTGAACTCCGGTGGCCTGGGCACCATGGGCTACGCGGTGCCCGCCGCGATGGGCGCCAAGGCCGGGGTGCCGGGCAAGCCGGTGTGGGCCATAGACGGCGACGGCTGCTTCCAGATGACCAACCAGGAACTCGCCACCTGCGCCATCGAGGGCATCCCCATCAAGGTGGCCGTCATCAACAACGGCAATCTGGGTATGGTCCGTCAGTGGCAGAGCTTGTTCTACGCCGAGCGCTACTCACACAGTGACCTCGGCACCCACAAGCACCGCATCCCGGACTTCAAACTGCTGGCCGAGGCCTACGGCTGCGCGGGCCTGCGGTGCGAGTCGAAAGAGGACGTCGACAGCGTCATCCAGCGGGCGATGGAGATCAACGACCGACCCGTCGTGATCGACTTCGTGGTGGGCAAGGACGCCCAGGTGTGGCCGATGGTGGCCGCCGGTACCGGCAACGACGAGATCATGGCGGCGCGCGGCATCCGCCCGCTGTTCGACGAGGACGAGGGGTGAGCGGGCGATGACCCGACACACGCTGAGCGTGCTGGTGGAGAACGTCCCCGGGGTGCTCGCCCGGGTGGCCGGTCTGTTCTCCCGCCGCAGCTTCAACATCGAGTCGCTGGCGGTCGGCCCGACCGAGCACCCCGAGATCTCCCGGATGACGATCGTGGTGGCCGTCAGCGACCAGCCGTTGGAGCAGGTCACCAAGCAGCTCAACAAGCTCATCAACGTGATCAAGATCGTTGAGCTGGAGACCGAGGGCGCGGTGCAGCGGGAGCTGCTGCTGGTCAAGGTGCGCGCGGACGCCTCGGTGCGCAGCCAGGTGCTGGAGACGGTTCAGCTGTTCCGGGCGAAAGTGGTGGATGTCTCGCCGGAGGCGTTGACCATTGAAGCCACCGGTACCGCCGATAAGCTCGACGCATTGCTGCGAATGCTGGAACCCTACGGCGTCCGCGAGATGGTGCAGTCGGGAACGATCGCGATCGGGCGTGGCCCGCGTTCCATCACGGCCACAGCAACGCGCTGAACCCGGCGCCCCGCCACCGACAACCGAAGAAGTCTCGAAAGGAAACGCTGAATCACCATGGCAGTTGAAATCTTCTACGACGCGGACGCCGATCTGGGCATCGTGCAGGGGCGCAAGGTCGCGGTCATCGGCTACGGCAGCCAGGGGCACGCGCACGCGCTGAGCCTGCGGGACTCGGGCGTGGACGTGCGCATCGGTCTGCCCGAGACCTCCAAGTCGCGCGCCAAGGCGGCGGAGGAGGGCCTGCGGGTGCTCACCCCGGCCGAGGCCGCCGCCGAGGCCGACCTGATCATGATCCTGGCGCCCGACACCAAGCAGCGCGAGATCTACGCCAACGACATCGCCCCGAACCTCAAGCAGGGCGACGCGCTGTTCTTCGGCCACGGCTTCAACATCCGCTACGGCCTGATCCAGCCGCCGGCCGACGTGGACGTCGCGATGGTTGCGCCGAAGGGGCCGGGCCACCTGGTGCGCCGCCAGTTCGTCGACGGCAAGGGCGTGCCCTGCCTGATCGCGGTGGAGCAGGACGCCTCGGGCAACGCCCAGGCGCTGGCGCTGTCCTACGCCGCCGCCATCGGTGGCGCGCGGGCCGGGGTCATCAAGACCACCTTCACCGAGGAGACCGAGACCGACCTCTTCGGCGAGCAGGCGGTGCTCTGCGGCGGCACCTCCGCGCTGGTGCAGAGCGGTTTCGAGGTACTGGTCGAGGCCGGTTACCAGCCGGAGATCGCCTACTTCGAGGTGCTGCACGAGCTGAAGCTGATCGTGGACCTGATGTGGGAGGGCGGCATCGCCGGTCAGCGCTACTCCTGCAGCGACACCGCCGAGTATGGCGACCTGACCCGTGGCCCGCGGATCATCGACGCGCACGTCAAGGAGTCGATGCGCAAGATCCTGGGCGAGATCCAGGACGGCAGCTTCGCCAATGAGTGGGTGGCCGAGGACGAGGCCGGGCGGCCCAACTTCAACAAGTTGCAGGCCGAGGGCAACGCCCACCAGATCGAAGAGGTCGGCAAGAAGCTGCGCTCCCTGATGTCCTGGACGAACAAGTAAGCCCGTCCGCGAATCGTTTCGCGTGGTGGCGCGGGCGGTGATCCGCCTGCGCGCGCCAGCCGCGAGCAGACCTCGGCGGCGCGACATCCAGCGCCCGCCGATGCGAAAAGGCCCGGTGAACCCCAAAAGGGATCACCGGGCCTCGTGCTCCCGCCACCGGTGCGGGGACGAGCCGACTTCCCGCCCTGGTAGCCGGTAGATTGCGACGGCCTGGCATTCCCATTCGCCAGGGATCGATTTGGTTGCTACGCGTGAGGGATACAGTACGCATCGTGAGTGCAGACAACGAGATCGTCGACGACAAGGCGCACATCCGACACCAGCTGGACTTCACCGACGCGGAGTGGATCACCAGCACCGATGACCCGGACGAGCCGGGGGTGGAGATCGCGTTCGTGGACGGCTACATCGGCATGCGAAACGGCGCCGAACCCGACGGCCCGGTCCTGGTTTTCACGCCCGAGGAATGGGATGCCTTCGTGGCCGGGGCCAAGGACGGCGAATTCGACGAGCCGTGATCGCGGTCATGCGCGCCGAAAGCGGCCGCGCGCCTTCACGACCGTGCCACACCCCGGTTGATCTGCGACAATGCCGAAGAATCGGGTTTAACGGGCGGGTCTGGCCGAATGCGGTGATACGGGCTACACCCTTGTGAACACTTTCTCAATGTCCCGTTAAACTGCGATCCCGTCCGGGCACATCGTCGTGCCGAACAGTGATCTTCGCCAACTGGAGTTCGCCCGTGACCAACGCAAGCCGTCCCGTCGTCCTGATCGCCGAGAAGCTGGCACCCTCCGTGATCGACGCCCTCGGGGACGAGGTCGAGATCCGCAACGTGGACGGCACCGACCGGCCAGCGTTGCTCGACGCCGTCGCCGACGTTGATGCGCTGCTGGTCCGATCCGCCACCAAGGTGGACGCCGAGGTGCTCGCGGCGGCGAAGAAGCTCAAGGTCGTCGCCCGCGCCGGGGTCGGCTTGGACAACGTCGAGGTACCCGCCGCCACCGAGCGCGGCGTGATGGTGGTCAACGCGCCCACCTCCAACATCGTCTCGGCCGCCGAGCACGCCATGGCCCTGCTGCTGGCAGTGGCCCGCAACGTGGCGCAGGCCGACGCGAGCCTCAAGGGCGGCGAGTGGAAGCGCAGCTCCTACACCGGCGTCGAGCTCAACGGCAAGACCGTCGGGGTGGTCGGACTCGGCAAGATCGGCCAGCTGTTCGCCCAGCGCGTCGCCGCCTTCGGCACCAAGCTGATCGCCTACGACCCCTACGTGTCGCCGGGTCGCGCCGCCCAGCTGGGCATCGAGCTGGTCACCCTGGACGAGCTGCTGGCCCGCGCGGACGCGATCTCCATCCACCTGCCCAAGACCGCCGAGACGCTGGGTCTCATCGGTGCCGAGGAGCTGAAGAAGGCCAAGCCGGGCCTGCTGGTCGTCAACGCCGCCCGCGGCGGCCTGATCGACGAGGACGCGCTGGTCGACGCGCTGCGCAACGGCCACATCGGCGGCGCGGGCATCGACGTGTTCAAGACCGAGCCGACCACCGAAAGCCCGCTGTTCGGGCTGTCCAACGTGGTCGTCACCCCGCACCTGGGCGCCTCCACCGCCGAGGCGCAGGACCGCGCGGGCACCGACGTGGCCCGCTCGGTGCGGCTGGCGCTGCGCGGTGACTTCGTGCCGGACGCGGTCAACGTGCAGGGCGGCGCGGTGGGTGAAGAGGTCCGCCCGTACCTGTCGCTGACCCAGAAGCTGGGCCAGTTGCTGGCGGCCCTGCTGGGCAGCACGCCGAGCTCGGTGACCGTCGAGGCCCGCGGCGAACTGGCCGACGAGGACGTCTCGGTGCTGCAGCTGGCGGCGCTGCGCGGGGTGTTCGCCGGTGCCGTGGAGAACCAGGTGACCTTCGTCAACGCGCCGCAGCTGGCCGAGGACCTGGGGGTGCACGTCGAGGTCAAGACCTCTTCGGAGAGCCCGAACCACCGCAGCGTGGTGTCGGTGCGCGCAGGTCTGCCCGACGGCCGCACCGGTGTGGTCTCCGGCGCGCTGTCCGGGCCGAACCAGGTGGAGAAGCTGGTGGAGGTCAACGGCCGCCACTTCGACCTCCGCGCCGAGGGCAACGTGCTGCTGCTGGAGTACCCGGACCGCCCGGGTGTGATGGGCAAGGTCGGTACCCTGCTCGGCGAGGTCGGCGTCAACATCGAGGCGGCCATGGTCAGCCAGACCACGCAGCGCTCGGACGCGATCATGCTGCTGCGGGTGGACCGGCCGGTCGAGCCAGGCGTCCTGGAGCCGATCGGCGCCGCCGTCGGGGCGCGCATCGTGCGCACCGTGAGCTTCGAGTAGGAGCAGCTCGCGCTTACCGCGAGTGGTTGATTCCGAAATATCACTCCGCTCAGTGATACGAGGGCCGTTCCGCCATTTGGGACGGCCCTCGTATCGTGCCTGGGACTAAATGTCCTCTCACCCGTCCGGGTGTCCCACGTTGCGAGACATATCATCCACTTGGTGGGCCCGGCGTGCCGTGACCCACGACCATGCCGGTAGCCTTCGGCTCAACAGTTCGAGCCCCGCAGGTCGGGGTGGTTCTCGGGAGGTGTGTAGATGCGGCTCGCTGTGATCCCCGGCGACGGGATCGGGCCGGAGGTGGTAGCCGAGGCACTCAAGGTCCTCGGTGAGGTTGTGCCGGATACCGAGATCACCCGATACGACCTTGGTGCCGCCCGTTGGCACTCGACCGGGGAACTGTTGCCCGAGTCGGTCCTGGGTGAGCTCCGGCAGCACGACGCCATCCTGCTTGGCGCGGTGGGCGACCCGTCGGTGCCCAGCGGCATCCTGGAGCGCGGGCTGCTGCTGCGGCTGCGCTTCGAGCTCGACCACCACGTGAACCTGCGCCCGGCCCGACTGTACCCGGGTGTGAAGAGCCCGGTGGTCGACCCCGGTGAGATCGACATGGTCGTGGTCCGCGAGGGCACCGAGGGGCCGTACGCGGGCAACGGCGGTCTGCTGCGCAAGGACACCACGCACGAGATCGCGACCGAGGTCAGCATCAACACCGCGTTCGGCGTGGAGCGGGTGGTGCGCGACGCGTTCGCCCGCGCCGCCTCCCGGCCGCGCAAGCACCTGACCCTGGTGCACAAGACCAACGTGCTCACCCACGCCGGGTCGTTGTGGTCGCGCGTGGTCGAAGAGGTCTCGTTGCAGTACCCGGACGTCACGGTGGCCTACCAGCACGTGGACGCGACCATGATCCACATGGTCACCGACCCGAGCCGGTTCGACGTGATCGTGACCGACAACCTCTTCGGCGACATCCTCACCGACTTGGCGGGCGCGGTCACCGGTGGCATCGGACTGGCGGCCAGCGGCAACATCGACGCGACCCGGCGCAACCCCAGCATGTTCGAGCCGGTGCACGGCAGTGCGCCGGACATCGCCGGGCAGGGCGTGGCGGACCCGACCGCCGCGGTGCTGTCGGTGGCGATGCTGCTCGACCACGTCGGTTTGGCCGAGGCCGCCAAGCGGGTCGAGGCATCGGTGGCGTTCGACCTGGCCACCCGCGACCACTCGGCACCGGGCGCCACCTACGCCGTCGGCGACCGGCTAGCGGCGCTGGTCTCCTCCCGCGAGGTAGCCCCGCAGACCTGACCTCAACAGATGCGAAAAGGGCGTCGCCTGTTCGGGCGGCGCCCTTTTTCGCGTTGACCGGCGGTGCGCCCCCGCGTCCGCAGTGGACGGCCCAGCACCGGACGACCCGCCTGGTGCGGTTCGGATCGTGAGAACTCGGGCAGCCGGTGTCGGGATCGCGGTGCGTTGTGGCAGCATGGGGTCGTGGCTTTCCGCAGTGTGATCATTATTGGCGAGCGCGCCGGGTAACGACTCCGCACCCCGGCGCGCTGACCTCTCGCATTCGCGGGGGGTCTTTTTTGTGTCCGCACCGCGCTGCCGCATCCATCCGAGTTCGACGCCGACGGGAGAGACCAGTGACCCGCACCACCCCGGCCGGAACCCCTCTGGACGACGACTTCCACGTCTACGACACGACCCTGCGGGACGGCGCGCAGCGCGAGGGGATTTCCTACTCGGTCACCGACAAGCTCGCGGTGGCCCGCCTGTTGGACTCCTTGGGAGTCGGCTTCATCGAGGGCGGCTGGCCCGGCGCGCTGCCCAAGGACACCGAGTTCTTCCACCGCGCGGCCGACGGCGAACTCGACCTCGACCACGCCGCGCTGGTCGCGTTCGGCGCCACCCGCCGCGCCGGGACCACAGTGGACGCGGATCAACAGGTGCGGGCACTGCTCGATTCCCGGGCCCCGGTGGTGACCTTGGTGGCCAAATCGGACCGTCGGCACATCGAGCGGGCGCTGCGCACCGATGTGGCGGAGAACTGCGCGATGGTGGCCGACACGGTGCGCTACCTGGTCGATGCGGGGCGTCGGGTGTTCCTCGACGCCGAGCACTTCTTCGACGGATACGCCTTCGACCCGGACACCTCGCTGCGGGTGCTGGAAGCGGCCGCGACCGCGGGCGCGGACGTGCTCGTGCTGTGCGACACCAACGGCGGTCAACTACCGCTGAAACTGGCCGAAACCGTCGGCGAAGTCGTTGCCCGCACGGGGTTTCGCATCGGCATCCACTGCCAGGACGACACCGGCTGCGCGGTGGCCAACAGCGTCGCCGCCGTGCAGGCGGGCGCGACGCACGTGCAGTGCACGGCCAACGGCTACGGCGAACGCGCGGGCAACGCGGATCTGTTCGCGGTGCTCGGAAATCTCGCCACGAAACTGGCGATGCCGGTGTTGCCGGAGGGAAAGCTGCGCGAGCTGACCAGGGTTTCGCACGCGCTGGCCGAAATCGCCAACCTCGCCCCGCAGACCCACCAGGCCTACGTGGGGCAGTCCACATTCGCGCACAAAGCGGGGTTGCACGCCAGTGCGATCAAAGTGGACCCCGAGCTCTACAACCACATCGATCCGGCCGTGGTGGGCAACGGAATGCGGGTGCTGGTCACCGAAATGGCCGGGCGGGCCAGTTTGGAGCTCAAGGGCGCCGAACTCGGCCTCGACCTGTCGGGGTCCCCGGCCGCTGTCACCGGTGCGGTGCGCCGGGTGAAGGAGCTGGAGGCCCGCGGCTGGTCCTTCGAAGCCGCCGACGCGTCGCTGGAACTGTTGCTGCGCCGCGAGATGGCCGCGGCCGAGGGCGCCGAGCCGGTCGAGGCGCCGTTCGAGCTGGAGTCGTACCGGGTGGTGCTCGACCACCGATCGACCGACGAGGTGGTCTCCGAGGCGACCGTCAAGGTGCACGTCGCGGGGCAGCGCGTGATCGCCACGGCGGAGGGCAACGGTCCGGTCAACGCGCTCGACGCCGCGCTGCGCAAGGCGCTCGTGCCGCACCTGCCGTGGCTGCGAGCCGTTGAACTGTCCGACTACAAGGTGCGCATCCTCATCGATGCCCCGGGCACCGATGCCGTCACGCGGGTGCTCGTGGAATCCCGCGACGGGGCGGAGGAGTGGACCACGGTTGGTGTGCACGGCAACATCGTCGAAGCCAGCTGGCTGGCGCTCTGCGATGCGCTCGCGTACAAGGCATTGCGCCGCAACGAGGTTGGCGCCGCGGCGGCCCAGGGGGCGTGAGTTCGGGCGCCCGCGTCCCTTTCGTCGCACTGCTGACCAGCCACAACGCCGTTGTCGTCGTCGCCAGCGCTGCGGCGGGCACGCCCGTGTGGTGGTGCTGGGCGCGGGTTAGGCTGATGAGACGGTCCACATTCGAATCCGGAGGTTCGTCTTGCGCTTGGCACGTGTCGCCCACTCCGACGGGGTGTCGTTCGTGGCACTGGAGCCGGATCCGGCCGCACCGCAGGAGAAAGTGCTCGCCGTCGAGATCGACCAGCACCCGTTCGGCGACCCGACGTTCACCGGGCGCAGGTGGCCGATGGCCGATGTTCGGCTGCTCGCCCCGATCCTGCCCACGAAGGTCGTCTGCGTCGGCAAGAACTACGCCGAACACGCCCGTGAGATGGGCGGCGAGCCACCGGAGACCCCGGTGATCTTCATGAAGCCGTCGACCTCGGTCATCGGCCCCAACGCGGCGATCAAACTGCCGCCGAACTCCGAGCGGGTGGACTTCGAGGGCGAGCTGGCGGCGGTCGTGGGGCAGCCGTGCAAGGACGTGCCGGAGGCCCGCGGCACCGAAGTGCTGCTGGGCTACACGATCGCCAACGACGTCACCGCGCGCGACCAGCAGCAGGCCGACGGCCAGTGGACGCGGGCCAAGAGCTACGACACGTTCTGCCCGCTGGGGCCGTGGATCGACACCGCGGCCGACCCGGCGGACCTCGGGATCCGCACCGAACTCGACGGTGAGCTCAAGCAGCAGTCGCGGACCTCGCTGCTGCTGCACGACGTCGCGGCGCTGGTGTCCTGGATTTCGCGGGTGATGACGCTGCTGCCCGGTGATGTGATCCTCACCGGTACCCCGGCGGGCGTGGGCCCGATGAAGCCCGGCCAGAAGGTCTCGGTGTCCATCGACGGTCTCGGCACCCTCACCAATCCGGTCCAGCAGGGGTCGTGAGTGCCGAAGGCGCCGGGTGAGCGGAACTCCCGCCCGGTTTTCCGGGCGAAAGCGCCGCTCATCCGGACACCGATGGGCCCGGACACCGACTGGTGTCAGCGCAGGGCGGTCTTCGGTGGGCGTTCGAGGACCGCGCCGTAGGCGAGGAGGTACGCCGGGATCTTGCGCAGCTGCGGGATGTTCGACATGGCCCGCAGCGGCAGCGGGAGGTGCGCGGTGCTGCCGAAGTCGATCTCACCGCGCAACGCCGGTCCGACCACGTTGTCGTGGATCAGCCGCTGGAAGCGCTGGATGAGCACCGTGGTCGGCCAGCGCCGCCGCTGCACCGCAGCGACGTGCTCGCGCCGCAGCCGCCCGTCGCGCAGCGGCTCGGCCAGGTGCCGGGCGGCGGCCACCGCGTCCTGCACGGCGAGGTTGATGCCGACACCGCCGACCGGCGACATCGCGTGCGCCGCGTCGCCGATGCACAGCAGGCCGGGGACGTGCCACTTGCGCAGCCGGTCCAGCACCACGTGCAGCACCTTCACGTCGTCCCAGCTGCGCACCAGCTCACGTCCGGCCATCCAGGGGAAGTAGCGCACCAGAGCCGCGTTGAACTCCTCGATGGGCCGGTTGCGGCCCTGCGGATCGGTGCCCTTGCCGATGATCGACGCCACCTGGAAGTAGTCGCCCCGGTCCAGCATGACGGTGAAGGCGTGTTCGCGGATCAGGCCGATCCCGCCCGCCGGATCGCCCGCCTGGCGCGGGACCCGGAACCACCGCACGTCCATCGGCGTCGGGAAGTCGCGCAGCCCGAGCTCCGGCATGGTGCGCACGAAGGACTTCCGGCCGTCGCAGGCCACCGTGATGGTGGCTCGCAGTTCGCCGGTCTGGCCGTCGGCGGTGCGGTAGCGCACGCCGTTGACCCGACCGCCTTCCCGGATCAGCTCCGTCGCCTCGGTGTTCATCCGCAGCGTGAACGTGGGTTCCTGCTTGCCCGCGTCGGCCAGCATGTCGAGGAAGTCCCACTGCGGGACCATCGCGATGTAGTTGTACTTGACGTTCAGCGACGCGAAGTCGCTGAAGGTGAACAGTTCCCCGGCGGGGCCGATGGGCAGCTGCAACCTGTTCAGGTGCCGCTGCGGCAGTTCGGCGAACTGCTCGGCCAGGCCGAGGTCGTCGAGCAGTCGCAGGGTGGTCGGGTGCACGGTGTCGCCGCGGAAGTCGCGCAGGAAGTCGTTGTGCTTCTCCAGCACGGTCACCTCGACGCCGGACCGGGCCAGCAGCAGCCCCAGCACCATCCCCGCCGGTCCGCCGCCGACGATGCAGCAGGTCGTTCGCTCCATCGCGATCGCCTCCAGTTTTTCAACGACTGTTGAATAACGTTAGGATGCCTTCTCCGGACGCGCTCGTCAACCGCTGACAGCGGGTGGCTAGGCTGAATGTGTTATGAGCACGCCAGAAGCCACCGCCGCCGCCAAGCCCGTTCGAGCCCGGTTCTCCCCCTCGCCGACCGGCATCCCGCACGTCGGCCTGATCCGAACCGCCCTCTACAACTGGGCCTTCGCCCGGCACAACAAGGGCACCCTGGTGTTCCGCATCGAGGACACCGACGCAAGCCGGGACAGCGAAGAGTCCTACCAGGCGCTGCTCGACGCGCTGCGCTGGCTCGGCCTCGACTGGGACGAAGGCCCCGAAGTAGGCGGCCCCTACGGTCCCTACCGGCAGAGCGAACGGCGCGACACCTACGCCGACATCGCCAGTCGACTGCTGGCCGCAGGCGAGCTCTACGAGTCCTACTCCAGCCCGGAAGAAGTCGAAGCCCGGCACAAAGCCGCCGGCCGCGACCCCAAGCTCGGCTACGACAACCACGACCGCGAGCTCACCGACGAGCAGGTGGCCGCCTACCGCGCCGAAGGCCGCAACGCCGTGCTGCGGCTGCGGATGCCCGACCGCGACATCACCTTCACCGACCTGGTGCGCGGCGAGATCACCTTCCCCACCGGCAGCATCCCCGACCCGGTCCTGGTGCGCGGCAACGGCGACCCGCTCTACACCCTGACCAACCCGGTCGACGACGCGCTCATGCGCATCAGCCACGTGCTGCGCGGCGAAGACCTGCTGTCCTCCACACCACGCCAGATCGCCCTCTACGAGGCGCTGCAACGCATCGGCGTCACCGACTTCACCCCCGAATTCGGCCACCTGCCGTTCGTGATGGGGGAGGGCAACAAGAAGCTCTCCAAGCGCGACCCGCAATCCAACCTGTTCCACCATCGCGACCGGGGTTTCCTGCCCGAAGGACTTCTGAACTACCTGGCGCTGCTCGGCTGGTCCATCTCCGAAGACCGCGACGTGTTCAGCCTCGACGAGATGGTCGAAGCCTTCGAAATCAGCCGGGTCAGCTCCAACCCGGCGCGCTTCGACCAGAAGAAAGCCGACGCCATCAACTCCGCGCACCTGCGCGCCCTCGCACCCGACGACTTCGTCGACCGAGTCGTGCCCTACCTCGTCGCGGGCGGCGCGCTCCCGGCCGAACCGACCGAAGCGCAGCTCGCCATCGTGCGCGCCGCCGCACCGCTGGTGCAGGAACGGCTGATCGTGCTCTCCGACGCGGTCGGCATGATGCGCTTCCTGTTCGTCAGCGGCGACTTCGAGCCCGAACCCGACGCCGCGCAGAAAGCCCTCGGGGACGACGCCAAACCAGTCCTCGAAGCCGCCATCAACGCCCTCGACGCACTGCCCGACTGGACCGCGGCGGGCATCGAGCAGGCCCTCAAGGACTCCGTCGTCGACGGCCTCGGCATCAAACCCCGCAAAGCCTTCGCGCCGGTGCGGGTCGCGGTCACCGGCCGCACCGTGTCGCCGCCGCTGTACGAGTCGATGGAACTCCTCGGCCGCGCCGTCTCGCTGCGGCGCCTGCGCAACGCACTCGGCTGAGCCCCGCGTTCGAGAGCGCCGAAGCACCTTGGAGCCCGCTTCCGCGCTCACGACCGATCAGGTCGCCAGGATCACCGTCTTGGCCGAGTCGGACGCGATGGGTGAGCGCCTAGCCTCGCGGAGTGACATCGGCGCCTGAAGCATCAACCACCCACGAACTCGGACAGATCAAGGCCGTCTGCCTCGACATCGACGACACCTTGCTCGACGGCGGCAGAGCGTCGCGACACGCCCTTCGCGAACTCGTCGGCAGCGACCGGGCCTGGCCAGTGTGGCAGCGCACCACAGACCAGCACTACGCGCGGTACGTCACCAACGAGATCGACTTCGACGTCATGTGCGTCGAACGCACCCGCGCGTTCTTCGCCGCCTTCGGCGAAGAAATCGACCACGTCGAAGCCGCCCGCCGCGAAACCCTGCGGATGGCCGCCATGCAACGCGCCTGGGGACTGTACGACGACGCCCGGCCATGCCTGGACTGGCTGCGCGCCAGCGGCCTGCGGCTCGCCGTCATCACCAACGCGCCAAGCGCCTACCAACGCAAGAAGATCGCCGCCGTCGGACTCGCCGACGCCTTCGACGCGATGATCATCTCCGCCGAGATCGGCGTCGCCAAACCAGACCCGCGCATCTTCCACACCGCCTGCCACGCACTCGGCCTGCGACCGGACGAAGTCGTGCACGTCGGCGACAAACTCGACGTCGACGCACACGGCGCCACCCAAGCCGGGCTGCACGGCGTCTGGCTCAACCGCACCGGGACCGAACCCCCAGCCGCAGGCGTGCCCACCATCACAAACCTCTTCGAACTGCCCGAACTGCTCGTCACCGACCTGCCCGCCATACCCGCCCGCGCCCCGGCCACCAGCCAACCCCGCATCGCCGAACTCGTCCGCTGAAAAACCGGCTTCCGGGCCCGCAGCCGCCGCCACCTGCGACGATCCCCCACCAAGGGGGGCGAATTTCCAGCCCCCGACGGATGGTCTAATATTCTCAGCGACGCGGCGGACAGCAGCCCCGAAGCCGGACTTCTCACTGAGGAGATCGGAAAACGGCAGCTGGCCGTCCAACACCATGGGGTATGGTGTAATTGGCAGCACGACTGATTCTGGTTCAGTTAGTCTAGGTTCGAGTCCTGGTACCCCAGCGAGCAGATCACCGAGAAGAAGTCGAACACTCAAGTGATCGCTCAACAACGAGGTCCCGTCGTCTAGTGGCCTAGGACGCCGCCCTCTCAAGGCGGTAGCGCGGGTTCAAATCCCGTCGGGACTACAAGAGTGGGAGAGCCCTATCTACGGAATGCGTAGATAGGGCTCTTTTCGTCATTTCATTGGGGGGCCGAGCCCCCCAAGCCCCCCACGGTGCGGTGGTCGCCCCCGGATTTGCTCCTTGCGTTTCGGGCGTTCCCGGCCTGGTTCTGGACTAGCGCTTCTGCGACGGAACTGGTTTCTCGACCGTTCCCACTGGTTTCTCGACCGTTCCCATGGTGGCGGGTGGTGGCGCACGGTCTTGGTTGGTGTGGGTGGTGGTTGGACCTTTGGCTTTGGGGGTGTGGTTGGTCGGCGCTTCGCGCCGGGTGGGGGTTGGTTTGGTCTTTGGTTGGTGTGGGGTGGTGTGTTTGGTGGTTGTGGGGGTGTTGTAGGGTTGTCGCTGTTGCTCGGTCCCGTCGTCTAGTGGCCTAGGACGCCGCCCTCTCAAGGCGGTAGCGCGGGTTCAAATCCCGTCGGGACTACCAGCAGAGCCCTCCTCGCACTGGTTGCGGGGAGGGCTCTTTTTGTTGTCTTGCCGTCGGCGCTGCGCGCCGTGGGGTTGTGCGGGTGCTGGTGGGTTGTGGCGCTGTGCGCCTGTGGGGGTTTGGTGGCGCTTCGCGCCTGTGGTTGGTGGTTGTGTTGGGGGTGGGTGTTTGGGGTTGGTCGGCGCTTTGCGCCGTGTTTTGGGGTGTTGTTCTGGTTTGGTTGTTGGGTTTGGTTGTTGGTTGGGTTGTTTTGGGGTTATAGGCGGTTTTGTAGGGCTTCTGCTGCTGCTAGTAGGTCTGCTGCCCAGCGGGCTCCTGGGCGGCGGCCCATTCGGTCTATGGGGCCTGAGACTGATATTGCTGCTACTACGTTGCCTTGGGTGTCTTTGACTGGGGCTGAGACGCTGGCTACGCCGGATTCCCTTTCGGCTACGCTTTGGGCCCAGCCTCTTCTTTGGACTTCTATTAGGGTTCTTTCGCCGAAGACTGCTTCGGCTAGGACTGCTCTTTGGGTTGCTGGGTCTGACCAGGCTGCTAGGACTTTGGCGCCGGAGCCTGCTGTCATGGAGAGGGCGGTGCCTACTGGGACTGTGTCGCGCAGGCCGCTTGGGGGTTCTGCGGTTGCTATGCACAGGCGTTGCATTCCGTCCCTTCGGTAGAGTTGGACGCTTTCGCCTGTGATGTCCCGGAGTTTGGGCAGTACCGTTGCTGCTGCTTCCAGGAGGGGGTCTACTGCTCCGCCGGCCAGTTCTGCCAGGGCTGCGCCTGGGCGCCAGCGTCCGTCCGAGCCCCTTCGCAGGAGGCGGTGGACTTCCAGGCCTACTGCCAGGCGGTGCGCCGTTGCTCTTGGCAGGCCTGTTCGGCTGCACAACTCTGCGAGGCCGCAAGGCTCGATGGCGACGGCCTGCAGGACGGCCACCGCCTTGTCCAGTACTCCGATGCCGCTATGCTGTCCCACGTACCGATACTAACTTCCCGGCATCTGGGAAGTCCACTCTGTGGGAGAGGCCCGGTCTCGGGTCTCGGCAGGCTCGACTGGGAGCAGCGATGGGAAAAACACTCGCGGAGAAGGTTTGGGACGCGCACATCGTGCGCCGTGGTGAGGGGCACGAGCCCGACCTGCTCTACATCGATCTCCACCTGGTGCACGAGGTCACCAGTCCGCAGGCCTTCGAAGGGTTGCGGCTGGCCGGTCGACCGGTGCGCCGCCCCGATCTGACGTTGGCCACCGAGGACCACAACGTGCCCACCACCGGGATCGATCTGCCGATCGCCGACCCGGTGTCGCGGACCCAGGTCGACACCTTGCGGAAGAACTGCGAGGAATTCGGCATCCGGTTGCACCCGATGGGCGACACCGAGCAGGGCATCGTGCACGTGGTCGGGCCGCAGCTCGGGCTGACGCAGCCGGGCACCACCGTGGTGTGCGGGGACAGCCATACGTCGACGCACGGTGCGTTCGGCGCGTTGGCCTTCGGCATCGGCACTTCCGAGGTCGAGCACGTGCTGGCCACCCAGACGTTGCCGCTGAAGCCGTTCAAGACCATGGCCATCAACATCGAGGGTCGGCTGCGGCCGGGAGTGACCAGCAAAGACGTGATCTTGGCCGTGATCGCCAAGATCGGTACCGGCGGCGGGCAGGGCTACGTGCTGGAGTACCGCGGCGAAGCGGTCCGCGAACTGTCCGTGGAAGCCCGCATGACGATCTGCAACATGTCGATCGAGGCGGGTGCGCGGGCTGGCATGATCGCCCCGGACGAAACGACTTTCGCCTACCTGAAGGGGCGGCCGCACGCTCCCGAGGGTGCGGACTGGGACGCCGCCGTCGAGTACTGGCAGACGCTGCGCACCGACGACGACGCCACTTTCGACGCAACAGTCACGCTGAACGCCGACGAACTGACCCCGTTCGTCACCTGGGGCACCAACCCCGGGCAGGGCCTGCCGCTGGGCGAGCGGATTCCGGACCCGGAGCGGATCGTCGACGAGGGCGAGCGGATCGCCGCCGAGAAGGCGTTGGCGTACATGGGCTTGACACCCGGCACGCCGCTGCGCGAGGTGCCCGTGGACACCGTGTTCCTCGGCTCCTGCACCAACGGCCGGATCGAGGATCTGCGCGCCGCCGCCGAGGTCCTCAAGGGGCACAAGGTCGCCGCGGACGTGCGGATGCTGGTGGTGCCCGGGTCGATGAAGGTCCGCGCTCAGGCGGAGTCCGAGGGGCTGCACGACGTTTTCACCGCCGCTGGCGCGGAATGGCGTTCGGCCGGTTGTTCGATGTGCCTGGGCATGAACCCGGATCAGCTCGCGCCGGGCGAGCGCAGCGCGTCGACCTCCAACCGCAACTTCGAGGGCAGGCAAGGCAAGGGCGGCCGAACCCACCTGGTTTCGCCGCTGGTGGCCGCCGCCACCGCGGTGCGCGGCACCCTGTCCTCGCCCGACGACCTCGACTGACCCGACGGCTCGGCCCGTCGTGCGCGGCGGTGCGGGCGGGAGCCGCCCGGACGCCGCGAGGCGGGCCACCAGTCCGAACAAGCTACTTGGAGCAGTGACGATGGAACCGTTCAAGACGCACACCGGGGTCGGCGTCCCGCTGCGCCGGTCCAACGTGGACACCGACCAGATCATCCCGGCGGTCTACCTCAAGCGGGTCTCCCGGACCGGTTTCGAGGACGCCCTGTTCGCCGCCTGGCGCGGGGATGAGAACTTCATCCTGAACCACGAGGTCTTCCGCAACGGCAGCGTGCTGGTCGCCGGACCCGATTTCGGCACCGGGTCCTCGCGCGAGCACGCCGTGTGGGCGCTGAAGGACTACGGCTTCCGGGTGGTCATCTCGGCCCGTTTCGCCGACATCTTCCGCGGCAATGCGGGCAAGCAGGGACTGCTGGCCGCCCAGTGCGAGCAGTCCGATGTGGAGCTGCTGTGGAAGCTGCTGGAGAACGAGCCGGGTACCGCCGTAACGGTCGATCTTCAGCGACGGACCGTGCATGCCAAGGACCTCACGGTGCCCTTCAGCATCGACGACTACACCCGCTGGCGGTTGCTGGAAGGGCTCGACGACATCGGTCTGACGCTGCGCCACGCCGAGACGATCGACACTTTTGAGCAAGCCCGGCCGAGCTTCAAACCGGTCACCCTGCCCGCCCGCACACCCTGATTCCGACCCTTCACGGGGGCGAGTTTTTCCCGGCGTACAAGGAAAAACTCCCCCGCTGAGGGACAACTGAACAGTTGCTCCAGGACCCCAGCGGACCCCATGCCTGGACTCGATTCCCCACGCCCCAAACGAAAAAATGAGGCGTGGCGAATGGCATTTGTTTGTCCGGGGCTTTACCGTTGACATTGAGTCGGCCCAACGGGGCCGTTGTTGTGTCCTGGGAGGGACTGAAGTGAACAAGGCCCAACTCATCGAGGCTCTGGCAGAACGCCTCGGAGACAAGAAGACCGCCAGCCAGGCCGTGGAAAGCGTTGTGGACATCATCGTTCGCAACGTCAACAAAGGCGAGAAGGTCAACATCACCGGCTTCGGCGTTTTCGAGAAGCGGGCCCGTGCCGCACGCACCGCCCGCAACCCGCGCACCGGTGAGAGCGTGAAGGTCAAGAAGACCAACGTTCCCGCCTTCCGCGCTGGCACCCAGTTCAAGGAAGTTGTGGGCGGACAGCGGAAACTGCCGCGCGTCTCCGCGGCCAAGGCGGCCACCACCCGTGGTGCGACCACCAAGACCGCGACCGCCACCAAGGCCGCTGCCGGTACTCGCGCCAAGGCCACCGCCACGCGGGCGGCTGCGGCGAAGCCCGCCGGCCGCGCGACGGCGAAGGCCGCGGCCGCCACCAAGGCGGCCCCGAAGCGGACCACCAAGGCGGCGACCACCGCCAAGGCGACCACGACGAAGCGCGCGGCCACCGCCAAGGCCGCGCCGAAGGCCGCTGCGGCCAAGACCGCGGCAGCCAAGACCACCCGTCCGGCAACCAGGAAGGCGACGACCACGCGCAAGTCCACGAAGAAGTGAGTGCTCGCCTCGGCAGCGAGCACTGGTGGACCGAGCGGGCGGCGAACTAGCCCCGAACCCGGGGTAGTAGCCGCCCGCTCACGGCGACAAGATCCTGTTGTCGGGCGCGATTCGCGTAGCCGGGCGCCCGGCGGGATCCCCGATTCAGGTGTCCGGACGCAGTATCGGGGTTCCTAACGCGAGAGAGTGTCTGAAAAGCCACGCATCGTCGATCCCACGCCCGGTCGATCCTCGGGTGGTCGCTCTCCCCGTGTAGTTGCGCCGGGGCGTCGGTCGCGTCGATCCGCGCAAAGCGCCACAGGCTCTGAGAAGGCCGTGGCCGCCGGATGTTCCGCAGGTCATGAAGAGCGCCAGTGGGCGGTGCGCAACGCCCACACGGCGCGATCAGGGCCAGGAATCGGCCGCGCAGCGGCCTGTCATTCGTCGGAGTCGGGGCGTCGGGCGATGGGTTCGCCGACGCATCCGTCCCTTGTGTCCTCGCCGCTGTGTCCTCGCCGCGGTTTTGACGGAACCTTCCGACACCGCCCCAGCTGCGGACCTCCGGTGCGCGTCGCGCCCGTGGATGGCCGGTCCGGGGCGCGGAAAGTCCGGTCGGCGGCGTAGCGGCCCGCGCCTGCTCAGGCGAGCGGGTCCGCCAAGTAGTCGGCCGCGGCGAGCCGCAGTGCCGGACCGCTGCCGTTGCCGGAATACCGGTCCCGGCTGAACGTCAGCGTCCAGACGCTGCTCTTCCGGCTGGCCACCTCGCCCAGCGGCAGCCCCGCCGAATCCGCCAGCCGGGTCACCAGATCCGGGATGACGCCGCCCTGGCTGCACACCAGCGCGGTGCCGGTACCGGCACCGACGCGCAGCATCCGGTCGACGGCCGCGTCCGGGTCGCTCAGGTAGTGCTCTTCGGAGAACAGCGGCTCGATGGCAATCTCGATTCCCAGGTCGGCGGCAATCGGCGCCACCGTTTGTTCGCAGCGCAGCCGTGGCGCGGAATAGATCCGGGTCGGGCCGAACAATGGCAACAGCGAATGCAATGCGTCGCGCTGCCGGCGACCCGCTTCGCTGAGCGGGCGCCAAACGTCATCCCCAGCCCATTCGGACCGTTTGCCCGCTTTCGCGTGCCGCACCAGCAGCACGGTCGCCGAATCGACCGGCAACCGATCGAAAGCGTCGAGCACGTCCACGTCCTGCGAATAGCTGAGCCACCCGCGCGCCTGGTCGATGCCCAGCCAACGCAGTTCGTCCACTTCGCTGTTCGGGGCGAAAGCCCCCTCGCGGACCGAAGCGGTGAAGTAGTCGACCACTTTCGCCGCGCGGTGGCCGTCGGATTCCGGCACCGAGTAGTTCACCTGGGTCAGGAATCGGGACAGCACGCAGGAAAACCCGGTCTCCTCGGCGACCTCGCGGACGGCGGCGTGCGCGGGCAGCTCACCGGCGTCGAGTTTGCCCTTGGGCAGCGACCAGTCGTCGTAGCGGAGCCGGTGCACGAGCGCCACCTCGGTGCCGTCCGGACCCGGGCGCCACAGCACGGCCCCAGCCGCCCGGATCGGTTCGCCAGCCGCGTCGGTCCGTTCGTCGATTTCGCCGGACACCGGCTGGTTCTCGGTCACGCTCATCTTCCTCAACGAACCTTCGCGCCGTGCAGGCGCAGCATTTCCACCTGGTGATCGCGAACCTGCTCCCCGCTGCGCGGGGACGCCTCCCAATCCCCCTTCGCGTTGAGCACCCAGCAGCGCGTCGACGGGTGCAGCGTCGAGTCGAGCATCGCGTCGAGCTGCGCGGTGAGCTTGGCGTCGGTGACCCGCACCTGCGTTTCGATGCGGCGGTCGAGGTTGCGGTGCATCATGTCGGCGCTGCCGATCCAGTGCTCGTCGATGCCGACGAAGTGGAACACCCGGGAATGTTCGAGGAACCGGCCCAGGATCGAGCGGACCTCGATGTTCTCGCTGAGCCCGTCCACCCCCGCCTTGAGCGCGCAGATCCCGCGCACCACCACCTGCACCGGTACGCCGCCCTCCGAGGCCCGGTAGAGGGCGTCGATGATCTGCTCGTCGACCAGCGAGTTCACCTTCATCCTGATGCCGCACGGCAGACCCTGCCTGGCCCGTTCGGTCTCGGCCTCCACGCGCTGCACGATGCCGTTGCGGATGCCCTGCGGGGACACCAGGATCCGGCGGTACTGGCCGTGCCGGGCATATCCGGTCAGCACGTTGAACAGGTCGGTGAGGTCGGCGCCGATCTCCGGCGAAGCGGTCAGCAGGCCCAGATCCTCGTAAATCCGGGCGGTCTTCGGGTTGTAGTTGCCGGTGCCCAGGTGGCAGTAGCGGCGGATCGTCGAGCCTTCCTGGCGCACCACCAGCGCGGTCTTGCAGTGCGTCTTCAACCCGACCAGGCCGTAGACGACGTGCACCCCGGAACGCTCCAGGGTCCGCGCCCACTGGATGTTGGCCTGCTCGTCGAACCGCGCCTTCAACTCCACCAGCGCCACCACCTGCTTGCCCGCCTCGGCCGCGTCGATGAGGGCGTTGACGATCGGTGAGTCACCGGAAGTGCGGTACAGGGTTTGCTTGATGGCCAGCACGTGTGGATCGGCCGCGGCCTGCTCGATGAACCGCTGCACCGAGGTGGAGAACGAGTCGTAGGGGTGGTGCACCAGCACGTCGCCCTCGCGAAGCGTGGAGAAGATGCTCTTCGGCGTCTGCCCCTCGGCGAACGCGGGATGCGTCGCGGGCACGAACGGCGCTTCCTTGAGATCCGTGCGGTGCAACCGGTCGAGCTGGAACAGGCAGGACAGGTCCAGCAGGCCCTTGACCTCCACCACGTCGTGCTGGTCCACCTCCAGTTCGCGCAGCAGCAGTTCGAGCATGTTCTCGCTCATCGTGTCGGTCACTTCCAGCCGCACCGGCGGCCCGAAGCGGCGTCGCGCGAGTTCCCGCTCCATGGCCTGCAGCAGGTCTTCGTCGCGGTCCTCCTCGACTTCCAGGTCGGCGTTGCGGGTGACCCGGAAGATGTGGTGCTCGGCGACCCGCATGCCGGGGAACAGCTTTCCCAGGTGTGCGGCGATGAGCTCTTCCAGCGGCAGGAACGTGGCGTGCTCGTTCTCCCGGTCGGCTTCCACGCGGATCAACCGCGGCACGTTGTCCGGCACCTTCACCCGCGCGAAGCGCCGCAGCCCGGCGTCCGGATCGGCGACGGTCACCGCGAGGTTCAGCGACAGCCCGGAGATGTAGGGGAACGGGTGCGCCGGGTCGACCGCCAGCGGGGTGAGCACCGGGAAGATGTGGTCCTCGAAGTAGCGGCTCAGCTTGACCTGGTCGGCGGTCTCCAACTCGGCCCAGTTGAGGATCCGGATGCCGTGCGCCTCCAGTTCGGGCAGCAGTTCGTCGAGGAAGACCCGGCTCAGCTTCTCCATCAGGTCCTGGTTGCGGGCGGAGATCCGGGCCAGCTGCTCGTGCGGGGTCAGCCCGTCGGCGCTGCGCACCGAAAGGCCGGTTTCCTCGCGGCGCTTCAACCCGGCGACCCGCACCATGTAGAACTCGTCCAGGTTGGACGCGAAGATCGCGAGGAACTTGGTGCGCTCCAGCACCGGCTGCGACTTGTCCTCGGCGATCGCCAGCACCCGCGCGTTGAAATCCAGCCAGGACAGTTCGCGGTTGAGGTAGCGGTCCTCGGGCAGGTCGGTGGTGGCTGCCGCGCGGGTCACCGCGGGCGGTGCCGATGGCACCCGGGCGCCGTCGGGGTTCACGGCTGCTGTCGGTGCGTCGACAGCGACCGGATTTCCGGCGCGGCGCGATGGGCGAGGCGTACGGCCGGTGGTCCGTCCGCTGGAGGTTCGCTTGGCGGGCTGCTTCGGCGCCCGATCGCTGCTGTCGGTGCTCACAGCCCCCATTGTCACCCATCAGACGGGTGTAGCTCGATGACTTGGCGGGTGTGCGACGTCATGGTTGCCAGTGCGTGAGCGGGTTGGAAACCGCTCACGCACTCCCGACCCGACTGGTGGTGCGTGGGCCGACACCGAGCGTGATCGCGGCGGCGAGATCGGCTTCGGTGTCCACGTCGCACCGCAGCGAGTCCCACGGGCCGAGCAGGGTTTTCGCTCCGGTCTCGGCGTGCGCCTCGGCCGAGTCGGGACCGAACCGGGGATCCAGCGGCCGACCGGGCTCGGCTAGCAGCAGCGTGGTGCCGGTGCCGTGCCGGTCCGGGCAGCACGATCGATCGTCCCCGGCGGCGCTGATCGCGGCCCCGAGCTCCGCGGGCCGCAGCGCGGGAAGATCGGCTTGCAGCGCCCCGATCCGCGACACCGATCCGCGCTGCCGCAACTGGGCGCCGCCGTGCCGCAACGCGGCGTTGAGCCCACCGGTCGGCAGGTCCGCGAGCACCTCGACGCCTTCGGCGGCGAAGGCCGCGGTGAGCATCGGGTCGGAGGTCACCACGACGACGTCGGCGACGCCGGGCGCCCGGCGCGCGGCGCCGACGGTGTCCAATGCCATGGCGGCGACGAGGTCGGCGTGCTTGGCCGGCGGCCGCGTGCCGACCAGCCGCGATTTCGCCAGGTGCAGCGGCTTGATCGGCACGATGAGGTGCACCGCGGTGCAGACCGGCTTCGGGAACCGGTCCAAGGACTGATCGTTATCGGCGGTCACAGGTCCATCTTCCCCGTACTGGCACAATGCGCCCTCGCCCCACCGCTCGGGGACTTCGGTGGTGCGGCTGGTTGACGGTGTGGTGGGGTGCGGCAGGTAACTTGGCTGGCGCTTGCGACTGGAAAGGGATGTTGCATCGTGGCGGAACCGAAGAGCCTCCGGCGCCTGCGGAGGCAGACCAACGAAGCGGCGCGGGGCATGGGCAAGTTCTGGCTCGGCCTGGCCCGCGCGGTCTGCTACCCGCTGACCGCGGCGCTGGCCCGCGTCCGGGTGACCGGCCTGCACCACGTCCCGGCCGAAGGTCCGGCGCTGCTGGTGTTCAACCACGTCTCGCACCTGGACCCGATCTTCGACGCGGTCACGGTGCACCGCGCGGGGCGGGTGCCGAGGTTCCTGGCGAAGAACACGTTGTGGAAAGTGCCGGTGCTCAAGAGCGTGCTGGTCGGGGTCGAGCAGATCCCGGTCTACCGCGGCACCTCGGACGCGCAGAAGAGCCTGCAGGACGCGCACGCCGCGCTGGAGCGCGGCAAGGCCATCGTGATCTATCCGGACGGCACCATCACCAAGGACCCGGACGGCTGGCCGATGACGCCGAAGGTCGGGGTGGCGCGGTTGGCGCTGGCCCACGACATCCCGGTGATCCCGGCCGCCAGGTGGGGCACCCGGCAGATCTACGACCACTACCAGAAGCGGTTCCGGCCCTTCCCGCGCAAGACGGTCACCATCGCCTTCGGCGAGCCGCTGGACCTGTCGGCCTATCGCGGCATGGAGCACGACACGCACGCCCTGCGGGAGGTATCGCACCTGGCGATGGCCCGCGTGCGGGAACTGCTCGGCGAGGCCCGCGGCGAACAACCGCCGACCGAGTTCTACAGCTCCGCCCGCAAACCCGGTCGGGACACCGATGGCGCGGCCTGAGCGGATCGCGGTCCTGGGCGCTGGTTCCTGGGGCACCACGTTCGCGAAGGTGCTCGCCGACGCGGGCAACGACGTGGTCCTGTGGGCGCGGCGCGCCGAGATCGCCGCGGCGATCAACGAAACCCGCCGCAACGTCGGATATCTGCCGAACGTCCAACTGCCGTCGGCGTTATGCGCCACCGATGACGCGGTCGAGGCGGTGCACGGCGCCGGGGCCGTCGTGCTCGCGGTGCCCAGCCAAACACTGCGTGAGAACCTGACCGGGTGGCAGCCGCTGCTGCCGCCCGAGGCGACGTTGGTGAGCCTGGCCAAGGGCGTGGAGCTGAGCACCTTGAAGCGGATGAGCGAGGTGATCGGTGAGGTCGCCGACGTGCCGATGGAGCACGTCGCGGTCGTCTCCGGTCCCAACCTCGCCAAGGAGATCGCCGTCGAGCAGCCGACCGCGACCGTGGTGGCGTGCCGGGACCACGAGCGCGCCGTCGCGCTGCAGCACGCTTGCTCGACGCCGTACTTCCGGCCCTACACCAACACCGACCTGGTCGGCATCGAGATCGCCGGTGCGTGCAAGAACGTGATCGCGTTGGCGTGCGGAATGGCCGCCGGTCTGGGCTTCGGGCACAACACGATGTCCTCGTTGATCACCCGGGGGCTGGCCGAGACGACGCGGCTGGGCGTCGCGCTGGGCGCCGATCCGATGACCTTCGCCGGGCTGGCCGGGCTGGGCGATCTGGTCGCCACGGCGATGTCGCCGCTGTCGCGCAACCGGACTTTCGGCGAACGGCTGGGCCGCGGCGAAACCCTGGCGCAGGCGCAAGCCGCCGCGCACGGGCAGGTTTCCGAGGGCGTCAAGTCGTGCTCGTCGATCCGGCAGCTGGCCGCGCGGCACGGCGTGGAGATGCCGATCACGGATGTGGTGCACCGGGTCTGCCACGAAGGACTCGCACCCGCACCGGCGGCCGCCGAACTGCTGGGGCGCGAACGCAAGCCGGAATGAGCTCGGGTGAGCGCATCCGATCGAGTAGGAGAGTCGTGACCACATCGGATCTTGGCGACGGCACGCGGTGCGTGCGCGGCGGACACCCGGAACCGGCCAGCGGGACACCGCTGTTGCCCGGCCCGGTGTTCGCGGCGCCGTTCCACCTGGGCGAGGACTTCCAGGGCGGCGACTTCTACGGGCGGGCGGGCAATCCCACCTGGCGCGCGCTGGAGTCGGCGATCGGCGACCTCGACGGCGGGCACTGCGTCCTGCTGCCGTCGGGCATGGCCGCGATCAGCACCCTGCTGCGCGCGGTGCTGCGCACCGGTGACGCCCTGATCCTGCCCAGCGACGGCTACTACGCGACGCGCCAACTGGTGCACGACGAGCTGACCGAGCTGAAGCTGGACGTCCGGGAGATCGCCACGCCCGGTCCGTGGCACGACGACGTTTTCGCCGGGGTTCGCCTGGTGCTGCTGGAAACCCCGTCGAACCCCGGTCTCGACGTGTGCGACATCGCCGAGCTCGCCGAACGCGCGCACGCGGCGGGTGCGCTGCTCGCGGTGGACAACACCACGGCGACACCGCTCGGGCAGCGCCCGCTGGAACTGGGCGCGGACATCGTGGTCGCCAGCGACACCAAGGCGTTGTCCGGGCACAGCGATCTGCTGCTCGGGCACGTGTCGGTCCGCGACGCGGAGTTGGCGCAGCGGTTGGTGCGGGCCCGGACCCTGTCCGGCTCGATCCCCGGCCCGTTCGAGACCTGGCTGGTGCACCGCAGCATGGGCACGCTCGACCTGCGCCTGGCGCGGCAGGCCGAGAACGCCGCCGCGCTCGTCGAAGCGCTGCGCGATCACCCGGCGGTTTCCGGGCTGCGTTGGCCCGGCGCCCCGGGCGATCCGTCGCACGATCTCGCACGGCGCCAGATGCGCCGCTGGGGTGGGGTGTTCCGGTTCGAGCTGGCCGATGCCGCGGCCGTCGAGGAATTCGTCCGGCGCAGCCGCTTGGTCGTCGCGGCCACCAGCTTCGGCGGTCTGCACAGCACCGTCGACCGCCGGGCCCAGTGGGGGGACCCGGTCCCGGACGGTTTCGTCCGCTTCTCCGCGGGCTGCGAGGACTCGGCCGACCTCGTCGCCGACGTCCTCCAGGCCCTGGGATGACCAGGCGAAATCGCACTGTGGTGTGAGATGTCGCGGCTCGGGTTGACGTGGGCCGGGTTGGCTGGTTCAGTCTCCGTCGTGTTGTTGCGCGCTATGACTGATCGACGGGGTCACATCGACCTGCGCCGCGTCGCAAGCGCGCTCTGTCTGTGTTCTTCGTGTTGATCGATTCCCGCAAGTTCCGGTTAGCCGCGGTGTGTTTCCGCGTGCCCCGGCTCGTCACGATCACGAAGGACATCTCCCGTGTTCGCCGTTCCACCGAATACCGTTGCCGCATCTGCCGATCTCAGCATCGCGCACCCGGTCCGCATCGCCCGTGAACTCGCCGCCGACCGCGGCTCGTGGACGCACCTGCTGCGCTACGACCCGGATGAGCGCTGGGTGGGTCTGCTCGCGCGCACCGAGAGCTACGAGGCGTGGTTGCTGAGCTGGCTGCCGGGCCAGCACACCGACCTGCACGACCACGGCGGCGCCACCGGCGCCTTCACCGTGATCGCCGGGACCTTGACCGAGCGCGTCATCCACCGCGCGTCCACCGAGGTGCTGCATCCCCTGGTCGCCGGGCAGTCCAGGGTCTTCGGCCCCAACTACGTCCACCAGGTCCACAACAACGCCTCCGACCCGGCGGTCAGCATCCACGTCTACCGCCCAACCCGACCCCCGATGACCCGCTACACCCACGACCCAATCACCGGATCGGTTAGGAGTGAAGGGCACCTTTGACCTAGTAAGCCGGTCAAAGGTGCCCTTCACTCAGCTTGTTCTGCGGTGCAGGCGGCGGAGTTGTTGGGTTGCGGTGGCTTGGTCGCGGGGACCGTCCCTTTTGATCAGTTCGTTGGCGACGGACTCCTGCAGGGCGGGGGGCTTGTTGTCGCCGTACTTGAACTTCGCCGTCGCCGATTCGACGTGCACGATCACGCCGCGAATGCCCGCCAGCAGCCGGTGGAACGGGCCGTCGTGCGCGGTGACCTCGGCCGTCCCGCCTGCGGGTTGGAAGTGCTCGATCTGGCGTTGCAGCAAAGCGGCCTTGGCATCCGGGTCGTCCACCAGCTCCGCGGTGCCCGAGAGCTGCACGCTCGCGTAGTGGCTCGTCGGCACGCCAGAGGTGGGCGGGGCATCGGCCTCGGTCCGCCACGGGCCGGGGATGAAGGCGTAGTCGTCCACAATCGACAGCAGGCAGCGCGGATCGTGCTCCAGCGCGCGCCAGATCGGGTTGGGCCGCGCCAGGTGCAGCAGGACGCGGTCGTCGTCGAACACGAAGTGCACCGGCTGCACGATCGGGCGGCGGTCCGGATCCACGGCGACGAGCTGGCCGAAGTCGTGCCCATCGGTCAGCCACTGCTGCCATTCCTGATCGTCGAGCGCCGAATCCCAGGGGTGGACCAGCATTCATGCCTCCGGAGTGCGTTTCGCGAAGTGCGGCGCCGAGATCACGCATCCGGCAACAACGGCAACATTGCCATTTCCGACGCGATCATTCCCGCCTCCGATGCGCGGAAATCGGTCGGTGCGGGCCGCTGTTCGCCACACCGGATGAGCGAGCTCTGCCGACTCGATGACGGTCAAGCCGGGTACTTCCGCTCGCTGACGTGCGGCGGAACTTCGAACTCCGCCGACAGGTCCGCCGCGGGTTCCGGCGCACCCCACCGCGTTCGCAGCGGGAGCACGCCCGCCCAAGCCGTGCCCGCCGCGACGTCCTCGACGTCGTCCTGCGGGCCGCCTGTGCGGATCTTCACCGCGGCCTCGGCGAGGTCCACGGCGATGACCGCGGTGGCGGCCAGCTCCCGCTTGTTCGGCTGCCGCGAGTGCTGCCACGAGCCGGGGGCGAGTTGATCGGTGATCACCCGCAACGCCAGCCACTTCTCGTCGGCGTCGACGACGTCCCGCGCCCGCCCGTGGATCATGGCGGAGCGGAAGTTCGCCGAGTGGTGGAACAGCGAGCGCGCGTAGACGATGCCGTCGAGGTGGGTCACCGTGACGCAGACCTCGACGCTTTCGGCGGCCTCGCGCAGACTCCGCGCACCGGTCGAACCGTGGACGTAGAGCGTGTCGCCGCTTCGGCCGTAGCCGGTGGGCAGCACCCTGGGCGAGCCGTCGACGAGCAGCCCGAGGTGGCAGATCAGCCCCGCGTCCAGGGTCGCGTACAGGTCGCTGCGCTCGGTGCGCGCCTTCGCGCTGCCGCGGCGGATGGTGGTCCGGTCGGTGGTGGAGAGCTGTCGGGTCACGTCGAACAGGATCTTCCAACAAGTGGCATTATCGAAGTGCCAATCGGGGAGAATTTCGAAATGCCACATTCCGTGCCCGCGGCCAGCTCACCACTGCTGGAGCTCGCCATCGAGCTGCACCGCGACGATCCGCGTCCGCTGGCCGTGCAACTCGCCGACGCCTTGCGCCACGCGGCGACGATCGGCCAGTTGCGCGGCGGTGACCGGCTGCCGTCCACGCGTGCGCTCGCCCGCCACCTGGTGGTGAGCCGCACGGTCACCGCTGCGGCCTACGAACAGCTGCACGCCGAGGGCTGGATCGCGGGTCGGCACGGCTCGGGAACCTACGTCACCACCAGCCCACCGGGCTCGCGGTCCAGCACGACCGTCGGTGCCAAGCGCGGCGAGCGGGCGCCGGACGAACCGATGGTGGTGTTGACACCCGGTGTGCCGTGGGCGGAAGGCGTCGACCGGGCGGCGTGGCGCCGCGCCTGGCGCGCGGCCGCCGACACGGAGCCGGACTGGCAGCCGCACCGCGCGGGTCTGATCGAGTACCGCGAAGCCGTCGTCGAGCACTTGCTGCGGCACCGCGGCCTGGTCGTCGGCGGCCTGACCGTCGACAACGTGCTGGCGACCGGCGGCACCACCTCGGCCGTCGTGGAGCTGTCGTCGGCGGTGCTGGCGCGCGGTGCGCGCGTCGCGGTGGAGGAACCCGGCTACCAGCGCGCGGTCGGTGCGCTGCGCTCGACAGGCGTGCGCGTGGTACCGGCACCGGTCGATCACGCGGGCATCGTGGTCGACGCCATCCCGCGCGGGGTGCAGGCCGTCTACTGCTCGCCCGCCCACCAGTACCCGATCGGCGGGCGGCTGCCCGCGGAACGCCGGATCGCCCTGGTGGAGCGGGCGCGCGCCGAGAACTGGCTGATCGTCGAGGACGACTACGACGGGGAGCTGCGCTACGACGTGGCGCCGCTGCCGGTGCTCGCGTCGATGGCCCCGGACGTCGTCGTGCACCTCGGCACGACCAGCAAGATCCTCACCCCGACCCTGGGGGTGGGCTGGATGCTGGCTCCCGATGCGGTCGCCGCCGCCGTGCTGGAGCAGCGGGATCGCACCGGCACCGGCCCGGCGCCCGCCGGTCAACGGGTGCTGGTGGAGCTCGCCCGGCACGGCGACCTTGGGCGGCACCTGCGGCGGTTGCGGCGCGAACTCTCCCAGCGGCGCGCCGTCGTGGTGGACGGGCTCGCCGCCGAGGGCGTCGAGGTGTTCGGCGACCGCGCCGGGGCGCACGTGGTGCTGCCGCTGCCGGACGCCGAAACCGAGCAGCGGGTGGTGGCGCTGGCCGAGCAGCACGGACTGGTGCTGGACGGACTGCGGCGACACCACTGCGGTCCGCAGCAGTGGTTCGGGCTCGCGCTCGGCTACGCCGCGTGCACGCGCGGCGAACTGGAGCGGGCGCTGCCGGTCTTGGCCAGGTTGTGCGGCGGGAGGTGAACCATCTCTCGCTTCGAAGTGGCGCCAGCGCCCAACCGGCGCCGCCGCGGGACTCGGCTCCTGCGGGCGATTTCGCGCGAAATCGCCAAATCCGCGACCTCCGGCGGCGCGCGGAACGGGATCGCGGAACGAGGTCGAGGATGGGCTTTGAGTTCCGTCGACCCGCGCCGTCGAGGCGGCCTTTGTGACACGGTCGGTTGGCACGCCGGGTATGGTCCGGCGCATGACACAGCGCAAGATCCGGGTGGCGGTCGTCTTCGGCGGGCGCAGCACCGAACACGGCATTTCCTGCGTGTCCGCCGGTAGCGTGCTATCGCACCTGGACCGGGACCGCTTCGAGATCGTGCCGGTCGGCATCACCCGCGAAGGCGCGTGGGTGCTCGGCACCGACGACCCGAAGCAGCTGGAGATCCGGGACCGCAAGGCGCCCGAGGTGGTGGCCGGCACCGCCATCGCGCTGCCCGGCGACCCCACCCGCCGCGAACTGGTGCTGCTGGAGCCGGGGCGGGGTGGCGAGGTGCTGTCGTCGGTTGACGTGGTGTTCCCGGTGCTGCACGGGGCCTTCGGCGAGGACGGCACCATCCAGGGGTTGCTGGAGATGGCCGACGTGCCCTACGTCGGGCCGGGCGTGCTGTCCAGCGCCGTGTCGATGGACAAGGAGTACACCAAGAAGCTGCTCGCCGCGGCGGGCCTGGCGGTTGGTCGCTACGAGGTGCTGCGCCGCAATCAGTCCACACTGGACGATCTCCAGCGCGACCGGCTCGGGCTGCCGGTGTTCGTCAAGCCCGCGCGGGCCGGGTCGTCGCTTGGCATCACGAAGGTCACCGACTGGGCCCAGCTGGACGGCGCGATCGCCGAGGCGCGGCGCACCGACCCGAAGGTGATCATCGAGTCGGCGGTGGTCGGCCGCGAGATCGAGTGCGGTGTGCTGGAGTTCCCGGACGGCCGGGTCGAGGCATCGCAGCCCGCCGAGCTGCGGGTGACCGGTGAGTCCGACTGGTACGACTACGAGTCCAAGTACCTCGACGACGTCACCGAGTTCGACATCCCGGCGAAGATCGGTGACGACGCGATCGAGCAGCTGCGCGCCACCGCGGTGCGCGCCTTCGAGGCGCTGGAGTGCCAGGGATTGGCGCGGGTCGACTTCTTCCTCGCCGAGGACGGCGAGCTGATCGTCAACGAGGTCAACACGATGCCGGGCTTCACCGCGATCTCGCTGTACCCGCGGATGTGGGCGCACACCGGCATCGACTACCCGACCCTGCTGAGCACTCTGGTCGACACGGCCATCACCAGGGGCACCGGCCTGCGCTGACCCGCCGGGCCCGAAACGCCGAGCCGGTCAGGGGAAGACCGGTTGCTTCGGCAGGGTGTTGCGGAGGATCGCGGAGAGGTCTTGGAGCGGGCCGGTGCCGGTGTCCTGGGCAGCGCTCAGGGCGACGTAGACCGGGCGGTCGACGGCCAGCCACGAGGTGTCGCCGCCCTGGTTGATCTCCAGCCAGCTGACCCCGGAGACGTCCACCAGCGGCGCCGTCGGCGTCAGTTCCGCTGGCGCGTCGATACCGCAGCGCACCGTCACCGGGTCGTGCTCCGCATCTCCCCACGCGACGGACGACGCCGGTGCGGGCTGCGCCAGTGCTCGGCGCGGAACGTGCTCGCCGTCCACGACCAGCTCGTTGGGCAGTGCCGCGAGCAGCGTCGCGCACTCCGGCGCGGTCGCCTTCGGCGCCGGGACCGGCGCGAGCGCCAGCGGTCCGGTCCGCCGGGCGTCCTCGGCCCGCTGCGCCTGGTGTTCGCCATACCAGCTGTAGGCGCCGATCCCGGCGACCGCCAGGGCGAGCAGTGCACCGAGTGCGATCGCCACGATCAACACCGGTCGGGGCACTCCGGGCGCTGATTGGTGAGCCACGTCGTCCACTACAGCACGGCTGCCGCTGGCTGTTGGAAGCGGGCCGCGCACGTCGGGGTGAAGGGCATCAGCGGCCGTGCGCGTTTCGACGCCGACAGCGTCGACACCCTTGCGAACAACCACAGCCCATCAGGTCCCGCACCCCGGAAACTTCGAATCAGAGGTGCACCACGGGGCAGGTGAGGGTCCGGGTGATGCCTTCTACGTTCTGGATCCTCGCGACGACCATCTTGCCGAGCTGGTCGACATTCTCGGCCTCCGCGCGCACGATCACGTCATACGGACCGGTGACGTCCTCCGCGCTGAGGACGCCCGGCGAACCGGCGATCTCGGCGGCTACCGCCGCCGCCTTGCCGACTTCGGTCTGGATGAGGATGTATGCCTGAACCACGGCGTGCCCCTATCGTCTTGCCGATGTGCTCGGGGTAGGAAACTGGCAGAAAGCTACCCCATCTGACCGAGCGGATGCTCAAGGAAGGAAGGTCCCAGTTGGGTCCTGATTCGTCGCAGGACGCACAGACCGTTTCCCAGTTGGGTGAGTTCGGTCTCATCGATCGAGTAACGGCCGGGCGCGCACAGTCACCAGGCACGTTATTGGGGCCCGGCGACGACGCCGCGGTCCTGGCGGCGCCGGACGGCCGGGTCGTGGCCACCACCGATGTGCTGGTGGAACAGGTGCACTTCCGTTTCGACTGGTCGACGCCGCATCAGGTGGGCCGCAAAGCGGTGGCGGTGAACCTCTCCGACATCGCCGCGATGGGCGCGGTCCCCACCGGTCTGCTGGTCGGGTTGGGGTGCTCGCCGGAACTGCCCACGAATGTGGTCGACGAGCTCGTCGCGGGCATGTGGGAAGAAGCACAGCTGGTCGGCATCGGCATCATCGGTGGCGACATGGTGTCAGCCACCACACTGACGATCTCCATCACAGCGCTTGGCGACCTGCAGGGCCGGGCCCCGGTGACCCGCGCCGGCGCGCGCCCCGGTGACGTCGTCGCGGTGGCCGGTCGGCTCGGTTGGTCGGCGGCCGGGTTGGCCGTGCTGGGGCGGGGTTTCCGCTCCCCGGTCGCGGTGGTCGGCGCGCATCGCGTCCCGGAGCCGCCGTACGCGGCCGGGCCGCAGGCGGCGGTCGCCGGGGCGACGTCCATGGTGGACACCTCGGACGGGCTGCTGGCCGATCTCGGGCACATCGCCACCGCTTCGCAGGTGGCCATCGACATCAACACCGAGCAGGTGGCGGTGCCGCAGCGGCTGACCGAGGTGGCCTCCGCGCTGGGCGCCGACGCCCGGCACTGGGTGCTCACCGGCGGTGAGGACCAGGCGCTCGCCGCGACGTTCCCGCCCGGCCGCCCGCTCCCGGAGGGCTGGCACGCCATCGGCGTGGTCGCCGAAGGCTCCGGTGTCACGGTCGACGGCGGCGAGTACGAGGGATCCTCGGGCTGGCAGCACTGGCGCTGACGTGAAGAACCCCGATGCGCCGCAGCACATCGGGGCTCTTCGCGTTTCGGCCGGTACTCAAGTCGCCGGAGTTGTCGCTGTGGTGGACGGGGCGTCCTGCATCAGCGGTTTCTTCGCCGTCTCCTTCATCAGCAGGATCGGCCCGAGGGCCACCAGAGCGGCTGCCATCAGGTAGAACGCCGGGAAGAAGTCGTTCCCGGTCGACTTGACCACCGCGTCGTTGACCAGCGGAGCGGTTCCGCCGAAGGCCGCCGTCGAGATGTTGTAGCCGATGCAGAAGGCCGCGTAGCGGACCTTGGTCGGGAACATCGCCGGTAGCGTCGCCGCCAGCGGTCCGATCAGCTGCACGTGCCCGATCGACAGCAGCGCCAGGCCGAACACCGTGGTCAACACGGTGCCCTGCGAGATCAGCAGGAACGCCGGGATCGGCAGCACGATGAAGCAGATCGCCGCGGACAGGAACAGCGGCTTGCGGCCGACCCGGTCCGACAACGCACCCACCGGGGTGATGATCACCAGCATGAACACCACGGTGAGCAGCAGCGGGATCAGCACCTGGTACTCCTGGCCGTCCGGCACGTGGAGCGTGTCCTTCAGGTACGTCTCCATGTAGGTCAGGATGGTGTAGTTGGCGACGTTGATCAGCACCACGATGCCCATCAGGATCAGCAGCTGCCGCCACCATTGGCTGATCAGGTCCCTCAGCGGCGACTTGGCCACCTGGTGGGTCGCTTCCAGGTTCTTGAACGCCGGGGTGTCTTCCAGCTTGCTCCGCAGGTAAAGCCCGACTGCGCCGAGCGGACCGGCGATCAGGAACGGAATGCGCCAGCCCCAGGTTTCCATCGAGGCGCTGTCCAGATTGAGGATCAGGATGGTCGGCACCAGCGCGCCGAATCCGAATCCGACCAGGGTGCCGAATTCCAACCAGCTGCCCCAGAAGCCGCGTCGGCGGTCGGGCGCGAACTCGGCGATGTAGGTGGCCGCGCCGCCGTATTCGCCGCCGGTGGAGAAGCCCTGCAGCAGTCGGCACAGCAGCAACAGCATCGGCGCGAAGAGGCCGATTGCGCTGTAGGTGGGCAGCAGCCCGATGACGAACGTCGACCCCGACATCAGCAGGATCGTCACCGCCAGCACCTTCTGCCTGCCGATTCGGTCGCCCAGCGGACCGAAGAAGAGGCTGCCCAGTGGGCGGAACAGGAAGGAGATGGCGAAGACGCCGAAGGCCGAGACCGTCTCCCATGGACCGGGGAAGAACTGGTGGCCGACATATGCGGCCACATAGGCATATACGCCGAAGTCGTACCACTCCGTGCAGTTACCGATTGCCGCCGCGCCGACCGCGCGGCGCAGCAGAGCTCGCTGCTCAGCGGGTGTTTCGGCTGTTTCCTGCGAAGTCATGAGTTTGTGGCCCACCTCCGGGTCATGCCATCCACGGCCGTGGTGATTCGGAACCCCGCAGAACCTAGCCGAGCGACCAGTGGGAGGCCACCAAAAGGCCTGGATTGTGCATTCCGATGTTATTTCCTTTATGCAAAAGGTCACTGGTCGAGCGGTCTGTCCGTTGCCTCCTGGGGTCACTCATTTGACAGTCGAATTAGCTGGATGACGGGCGGAAATGAGGCTTTCGTGCGGTGCCCGGATACGGGCTGCGCCATATCGCCCGCGATGTTACCTCGAACGAGTGTGAGTTGCGACACGTTGACGCACTGCTGGTTGGATGTCGGGGCGGTCGGAGGTTGATCTCGACGGCCTGCCGGGGGAGATGCATGATGCCGGGGCCCCGGCGCGAGAGGCTGTCCGAGGTTCCGCTACCCGCACCGCCACGCCAGCCCAATCCGCGCACCCCTTAAGGTGCTGCCATGGCCGCACGTCCGTTGCACGAGCTCGTGGAGGCCGGGTGGGCGCAGGCCCTGGAACCGGTCGCCGATCAGATCAGGACGATGGGCGAGTTCCTGCGTGCCGAGGTTGCCGCGGGCCGCACCTACCTGCCGGATCCGAAGTACGTCCTGCGCGCCTTCGAGCAGCCGTTCCACGACGTGCGGGTGCTGATCGTCGGCCAGGACCCGTACCCGACGCCCGGACATCCGGTCGGGCTGAGCTTCTCCGTGGCGCCCGGCGTCGCGCCACCGCGCAGCCTGGTCAACATCTTCCAGGAGTACGCCGAGGACCTCGGCCACCCGAAGCCGACCAGCGGTGACCTCACGCCGTGGACCGAGCGCGGCGTGCTGCTGCTCAACCGGTCGTTGACGGTCCGGCCCGGCAAGCCCGGCTCGCACCGCGGCAAGGGTTGGGAGGAAGTCACCGCGCAGGCCATCCGCGCGCTGGCCGCCCGCGACGAGCCGCTGGTGGCGATCTTGTGGGGGCGCGACGCCCGTGACCTGCGCCCGCTGATGCCCGGTGTGGAATGCGTCGAATCGCCGCATCCCAGCCCGATGTCGGCGGACCGCGGCTTCTTCGGTTCCCGCCCGTTCAGCCGGGTCAACGACATCCTGGCGCGCAAGGGCGTCGAGTCCATCGACTGGAAGCTGCCCTGATCGGCGTTTTGCCTGGTCGCGGTGTATGGATTTCGGTCCCGCCCGGTCGTACATTGGCCCTTGCCGGAAGATGCGCTCGGGGCGGAAGAAGGCTCGTCATGCCAGCCCGCCGGAACAGCAGCGACCTGCGGCGACTGGCCCGCAGGATATTTCCGGGCGCGAATCCGCTGCGGCGGCGCACCGACTATTTCGAACTGATCGCGCTGCTGGCCGTCGTGCTGATCGCCGTGATCGCCGTGGCGCTGGCCATTTCGACGGCACAGGCGGAACTGCGCGGTCGGCTCATCGAGGTGGACCGGGAGCAGGCCGGTAAGCACCAGGTCGTGGCGACCGTCCTCGCCGAGGTCGACAGCGCGAGCACGACGCACCGGACGGTCGCGGTGCGCTGGGGCCAGCCGCCGGACGAGCACTTCGCGGTCGTCAACCTGCCGCCGCGCGCCCCGGCCACCAACACCGTCCCGGTGTGGCTGGACCAGCAGGGCCAGCTGACCGCTCCGCCGCTGACCCGCGGCGAGGCCACGCAGGCCGCCGGACTCGCCGGTGCGGGCGTGCTGATCGGGGCCGTGCTGGTCACGGTCGTGGGCCTGACCGGCGCCCGGCTGTGGGTCGCCCGACGCCGACTCGCCGCCTGGGCCGCCGAATGGGAGCGGGTCGGTCCGCAGTGGCGCAACCACGCGTCCTAGCGGGGCAACTCACGAGCGGGACGAGTTCGACGGCAGGGCTGCTGGGCACGCAAAAACCCCGAGGTGGTTGGCCTCGGGGTTTCGTTGCGCGCAGTCGCGTCAGCCGCGGGTGACCTTCCCCGCCTTCAAGCACGAGGTGCACACGTTCATGCGCTTGCGCTGCGAAAGACCGATCTTGGCGTGCACGGTCTGAATGTTCGGGTTCCACCGGCGCCTGGTCTTCCGGTGGGAGTGCGAGACCGAGTTGCCGAAGCCTGGTCCCTTACCGCAGACGTCGCAGACGGCAGCCACGTCAGACACCCCTTACTTTGCTTGACGGTTACAGCGATGAGAGTCACGCAAGCGCGCGACCCGAGTGAGGGCACTCGCGTGAGAGCTTGCTGTCCACCGCCGAAGACGGCGGCCTGAGCCGGATAACCCGGTTGCCCGGGGTCATCGCCACCCTGGGACCGGATCAGTGTAGCCCACCGCCGACGGCGCCTTCGGTGGTGGGGCCGAGCCCCGAGGTGCCCAGCGACTAGTCTCGGACAATCCGATCGTAGGTGACTGCGTGGGAGGTCCCGGGTGTTGCGGACGCTGAACGCGGCGGCTGCCCGCCGGTGGGCGGACCTGGCCTTGGCCGCGCTGGTCGCCGAGCGAGATGCCATCGACCGGATCAACGTCTACCCGGTCGCCGACGGCGATACCGGCACCAACCTGCTGCACACGATGCGCGCGGCGGTCGAAACGCTCGATGCGACCGAGCCGGACACCCTCGGCGGGGTGCTCGCCGCGCTGTCCAAGGGCGCGCTCGGCGGGGCGTGCGGGAACTCCGGGGTGCTGTTGTCGCAGGCCTTGCGCGGCGTCGCCGAGCAGTTGCGCGACATTCCGGAGGCGGATGGTCGCGCACTTCGCGCGGCGCTGGTCCGTGCTGATGAGCTGGCCAGGCAGGCCGTTGCCGAACCCGTTGAGGGCACGGTTCTCTCGGTGCTGCACGCCGCTTCTTGTGCGGCGGCGGGTTCGGATCAGCTCGATGTGGTCGTGCACAGCGCGACGCGAGCCGCCGTCCGGGCGCTCGCCGCGACGCCGACCCAGCTTCCGGTGCTCGCCGACGCCGGAGTCGTCGACGCTGGTGGGCGCGGCCTGGTGGTCGTGCTCGATGCCCTGCACGCCGTGGTGCGCGACGGCGAGCGGCTCGCACCGAAGGCGCCGGTGCTGGGCGAGGCGGCGGTGTTGGAGCACGAGTCGCAGTACGAGTACGAGGTCATGTACCTGCTCGCCGACACGGATCAAGATCGCGCGTCGGCGTTGCGGGACGTGCTGTGCGGACTCGGCGACTGCGTGTCCGTGGTCGGCGACGGCGTCGCCTCGTGGGCGGTGCACGTGCACTGCGACGACATCGGGGCGGCGATCGAGTCGGGCATCGAGACCGGGCGGGTGCACAAGATCAAGGTCACCAGGTTCGCCGACCAGCAGGCCGCTTTCGCGCGGGATGTCGCGGTGCTCGCCTGCGTTCCCGACGATGCGCTGGGGGAGCTGTTCGCCGCCGAGGGAGCCGATGTGCTGGTCGTCGGCGCGGAGTTGACGGCGGACGAGCTGCGTGCGGCCTTCGAATCGACCGGCGCCGCACATGTGGTGGTGCTGCCCAACGATGCCGCCACGGCGGCGGTCGTGGAAGAGGTCGGGTTGCTCGGCGAAGGGCAGGACGTGGTCGTGGTGCGGACCGCGTCTCCGGTGCAGGGGCTGGCCGCGCTGGCGGTGCACGACCCGAGCCGGCGGCGGGCCGACGATCATGTGGCGATGGCCGAGGCGGCCGCCGCGACCCGTCGCGGTGAGCTGCGCATCGCCGATGCCGAGGCGCTGACCTGGGTCGGCCGGTGCCGACCCGGCGATGTGCTCGGGCTGATCGACGGCGAGGTGGTGCTCATCGGCGCCGACGTGCTGGCCGCCGCCCGAGACCTCGCCACCCGACTGCTCACCACCGGGGGCGAGCTGGTGACCGCGCTGGTCCACGCCGACGCCCCGGCGGACCTGTCGGACGCGCTGGCCGAACACCTGCGCCGCGCACACCCCGAGGTCGAGTTCGCCTGCTACCCCGGCGGCGACCTCGCCGCACTGGTGCTGATCGGCGTCGAGTAGCGGCCGGTCAGGTGGTTTTGAAGCGGGTGCGGGGTCACTCCTCGATCGCCTGGACGGCGTGCCGATCGGGCTCGGCAGCACGTGTTGGTGAGTGGAAATTCAGATCAATCGCTCACGGCGTCATGGGGCTTGGGTGACAGGAAGGTTCCCTTCCTCACGTCAGACACTCTGCCGTCGGTCGGGTGGTGACAGGAAGGTTCCCTTCCTCGCGGATCGGGCATGCGGGTGCGCGCCCCGGTGAAGCGCCAGCCGGTTCGCACACCCCGAGCTTGGCCGCGGGTGCCCATCCGCCATCTCGGCTGGCAGGCGAGTTCGACAGCCTTCGGAACGCATTCGCTGGAACTTGAGAAGTGAATGGTGCTAGCGTCATTAGCACTATGTTGCTTTCGTTGGATCTGCAAGATGAGCGGCCGTTGCACGAGCAGGCCGCCGATGCCATTCGGCGGGCCATCGCCGCGGGCGAAGTGGAACCCGGCGATCGGTTGCCGCCTGCGCGGGACCTCGCGGTTGCGCTGGAGATCAACGCGAACACCGTGCTCCGGGCGCTGCGGGAGCTGCGGGCGGAGGGCTTGTTGGAGTTCCGCCGGGGACGCGGAGTCACCGTCCTGCGCCGTCCGGATCCGAAAGCCGGGCTGCAGCAGAGGCTCCGGGAGTTGCTCGCTGAGGCGGAACGCCACGGTTATCGGCCGGACGAAGTCATCGAGTGGATCAAGGAGGCGGAATGAGCGAGCTCGCAGTTCCGCTCGTCCCCGACCCCCGGGTGCGGGCGGCTCGCAAAACCGGGATGCGACGCCGCGCGGGCTGCGCGCGGATGTCTCACAGAGCGCAGGAGGCGCGATGAGTTATCGGACTCGATTCCTCGGTATCGCCGGTCTGTGGGTGGTGGCCGGTGCGGCGGCCTTGCTGGTGGAGGTGCTCGCCTTCCGCGACCGGCTGCCCGATCCGATCGCCTCGCACTGGGGATTCTCCGGCGCCCCCAACGACTCGCTGTCGGTTGGCGCCTTCCTGATCGTCTTGCTCCTGGTCTGGTTGGTGATCTCCACCGGAGCCCTGTTGCCCGTTGCGCGCGACGGGCAGCGGCGGCGCGTCCGGGCCGCTGCGGGTGCCGCACTGGCCGCGGGTGGGGTGTTCGTCTGCGGGCTGGCGGCGCTGACCGTGTCGGCGAATCTCGATGCCGTCGCTTGGCGGCAGGCCGGATCGTTGAACTGGCAGGTGATTCCGGCGCTCGTTCTCGCCGGGCTCGCGGGCTGGGTTGGCTGGTTCGCGGGCAACCGGGGGCCGGACCAACCCGCGCAGTACCTCGAATCGGGCGCCGAGCTGACCTTGAAACCGGACGAACGCGCGGTCTGGGTGTCGTCGGTGTCCAGCCCGCTGCTGCGGACCCTCGGCGGACTCGCGGTGCTCGGCGGCGCGGCGACCCTCGTCCTGAACTCGTGGCAGCTCGCGCTGGCCCCGCTGCTCGCCGGTCTGGCGTGCCTGGCCTTGTCATCAGCGCGGGTGCAGGCCGACGAACGCGGCGTGCGCGCGGCGTTCGGGCCGCAACGCTGGCCGGTGCGACGAATCGGACTGGCACGCATCGAAAGCGCGCGCGTGGATACCCGCCACGCGCTGGAGGTCGGCGGGTGGGGCTACCGGTCGCGTCCCCACACCACCGCGATCATGCTGCGCGGCGGCGAATGCCTTGTCCTGCGGCTGACATCCGGCCGCGACTTCATCATCAGCGTCGATCAACCGGACCGCGGCGCGGAACTGGTCAACGCGCTCATCACCGAACGCTCAGTGCTGTGAAAGGGGACGGCATGCGTGGGGATTTGTGGGTCTACCTGCTGGTCGCGCTGGGGGGTGCTTGGCTGGTGGCGCTGCCGATGTGGATCGCTGGGGGTTTGAGCAGCGGTTTCTTGTGGCTTGCCAGCATCATGATGTTCACCCCGACGCTCGGGGTGCTCGCGGTGCGACTGCTGGACCACCGCGCACCGGCCAGCGAGTGGGCCCGTGCCACCGGCCTGGGGTTGGGGCCGCGCAAGGGGCGCACCGTCGTGCTGATGTTGGCCGCCTGGTTCGGCATCGTGCTGTTCAGCGCCGTGGCCGTGGCCGTGAGCGCGGCGCTCGGCCTGCTCGCAGTGGATCTCGACGGGTTCAGCCTGGTTCGGCAGGGGCTGGCCGGTCAGAGCCTGCCGATCAGCGCGGAGATCCTGGTGCTCCTCCAGGTGATCGTGGTGGTCTTCGTGGCACCGCTGATCAATTCGGTGCTGGCCTTCGGCGAGGAGTGGGGCTGGCGCGGCTGGCTGGTGCCCCGGCTGACCGAGTTCGGGACCTGGCGTGCGCTGTGGCTGTCCGGGCTGATCTGGGGCGTCTGGCACGCACCGCTGACCCTGCTCGGCTACAACTACCCGCAGCTGGGCCCCTGGGCGGCGCCGATGTTCACCGGTTTCTGCGTGATCTTCGGGGTCGTGATGGGTTGGCTTCGACTGCATTCGGGCAGCGTGTGGCCGCCGGTGCTCGCCCACGGGGCGTTCAACGCCGTCGGGGGGCTGCCGCTGCTGCTGGGTTCGGCGGCCGAACCGCCGAACCCGGTCATCGCCGGAAGTTTCGGCCTGGTGGGATGGGTGCTGATGGCCCTGGTCGCGGCGCTCCTGCTGCGGCGGTGGCCGGTCGGTCCGCAGCCTCGGCCGGAGTCCGTCGCGACCGCTTGACCAGCCGACCGGCTCCGGTGCCGTGGCGCTACTGTCGTTGTTGGTCGTCGAGTGACCGGGGGAGCGCCCAGTGAGTTTCCGAAACCGATATCTGTGGTTCGTCGCTGGCTGGACCGTGCTCGTCGCGCTGCTGATGATCGCCATCCCGCTGGCGCTGCGCCCTCGGTTGCCCGAGCCGATCGCGGTCGAGTGGGCGTCGTCCGGGTCACCCGAGAGTTCCAGTTCGCTGCGCGATTTCCTGTTCGGCAAGATCGTCTGGTGGCTGGTGGTCGCCGCGGTCTGGAGCGTGTTCGGGTTCCGCGGGGTGCTGCGGCGACGCGGGCTGGCGTGGGCCGGTGCGGCGTTGGGCGTCTTCGGTTCGCTGATGCTCGGCACCGTCGTGCTGACCACGGTCGCCAACCTGGACGCCCCGGACTTCCGGGACGCCGCCGAGCTCACCGGCCAGGGCTGGCTGCTGCTGGCCGGGCCGCTCGCGGGTTGGCTGGGTTGGCGGTTGGGCAGCCAGGGCGTGCGGGAGCGGGTGGCGGCCACCGACTGATCGACGGCGTCGGTGCTGTCCGATAATTTGCGGTGTGCCTGTCCGGCTGGACGACCGGTGACGCGGAGGACAAGCGGTGACCACATTGGACGCGAAGCTAGACCGGGTGCTCGGTGCCAAGACCGGCAAAGCGCTCGATTCGGCACTCGGCCTGGCCACCGTGGGCGATTTGCTGCGGCACTACCCGCGCCGCTATGCCGAACGCGGCGAGCTGACCGCGATCGCAGGACTGGAGATCGGTGAGCACGCCACCGTGCTCGCGCAGGTGGAGCGGGTCAGCAAGCGCACCATGAAGTCCCGCCGCGGCACGATCGTGGAAGCCCGCATCACCGACGGGCACCGCTCGCTGAGCTGCACGTTCTTCAACCAGGCGTGGCGGGAGCGCGAGCTGCTGCCCGGTCGGCGCGGGATGTTCGCGGGCAAGGTCACCGCCTACCGCAACCAGCTGCAACTGGCGCACCCGGAGTACCAGCTGTTCGACTCCGAAAGCACGGATCTCGGTTCGGCCGCCGAGGAGTTCGCCGCCGCGCTGATCCCGGTCTACCCGGCGGCGCAGGGCTTGCCGTCGTGGTCGATCGGGCAGTGCGTGCGCCAGGTGCTGGACGTCTGGGGCGGCACCGACGACCCGCTGCCGGTGGAGCTGCGCGACCGGATGGGACTTGCCGACCTGGAGTCGGCGCTGCGCAAGATCCACCACCCGCAGAGCTTCGCCGAAGTGGCGGCCGCGCAGGACCGGTTGAAGTGGGACGAGGCGCTGGCGGTGCAGCTGGTGCTGGCCCAGCTGCGCGGCGCGGCGAAGTCGCACCCGGCGCCGGTGTGCCAGCGGCGCGACGACGGGGTGCTGGCCGAGTTCGACCAGCGGATGCCGTTCGAGCTGACCAACGGCCAGCGGGAGATCGGCGAGCAGATCGCCGTCGACCTGACCACCGAGCATCCGATGAACCGCCTGGTGCAGGGCGAGGTCGGCAGCGGCAAGACCGTGGTGGCGCTGCGCGCGATGCTGCAGGTGGTGGATGCCGGTCGGCAGGCGGCGATGCTCGCGCCGACCGAGGTGCTCGCCGCGCAGCACGCCCGCTCGCTGCGCGAACTGCTCGGCGAGCTGGCGATGGCCGGTGAGCTCGGCGGCGCCGACAACGCCACCCGCGTCACGCTGCTGACCGGCTCGCTGACCGCGGCGCAGCGCAAGAAGGCCCTGCTGGAGGCGGCTTCCGGGGAAGCCGGGATCGTCGTCGGCACCCATGCGCTGATCCAGGACCGGGTTTCGTTCGCGGATCTCGGCCTGGTGGTGGTCGACGAACAGCACCGGTTCGGCGTTGAGCAGCGCGACGCGCTGCGGGCGCGCGGCGGGGACGACGTTTCGCCGCACGTGCTGGTGATGACCGCGACGCCGATCCCGCGCACCGTGGCGATGACGGTCTACGGCGACCTGGAAACCTCGGCGCTGCGGGAACTTCCGCGCGGCCGCTCACCGATCAGCACGAGCGTCGTTCCGGTGGCGGAGAAACCCGGCTGGCTGGATCGGGCCTGGGCGCGCATCCACGAGGAGGTCGCGGCCGGGCACCAGGTGTACGTGGTGTGCCCGCGGATCGGCGACGACGAGGAGAACTCGGGCAAGGGCAAGAAGAAACCCGCGAAGTCCGCTGTGGACGACAGCGACGGGGGCGGCGAGGAGCCGCCGCCGGAGGACGGCGAGCAGCGGCGGCCACCGCTGGCGGTGCTCGACGTCGCCGAGCAGTTGGGCGCCGGGCCGTTGGCGGGACTGCGGTTGGGCATCCTGCACGGTCGGCTGCCCGCCGACGACAAGGACGCGGCGATGCGCGCCTTCGCCGCCGGGGAGCTCGACGTGCTGGTCGCCACCACCGTCATCGAGGTCGGCGTCAACGTCCCGAACGCCACCGTCATGGTGATCATGGATGCCGACCGGTTCGGCGTCAGCCAACTGCACCAGCTGCGCGGCCGGGTCGGCCGGGGCAGCGCGCCGGGCCTGTGCCTGCTGGTCACCGAGGCGATGGGGGGCACCACCACGCGGGAGCGGCTGGACGCGGTCGCGTCCACCACCGACGGCTTCGAGCTCGCTCGCCTCGACCTGGAGCTGCGCCGCGAAGGCGACATCCTCGGCGCGGCGCAGTCGGGCCGGAAGTCGGGCCTGAAGATGCTGTCGCTGCTGCGCGACGAGGACGTGATCGCCCGGGCCCGCGAGGAGGCCGATCGGTTCGTCGGCGAAGACCCCCAGCTCCGCGACCAGCCCGGCCTGGCCCGGATGGTCGCCGAGGTCGTCGACGCCGACCGCGCCGAGTACCTGGAGAAGAGCTGATCGGCGCCTGGTCCGCAGTGCAGCGGTGCTGCCACTGAGCAGGTTCAGGAGTGCCTTTCGCCCGGCAGGGGCAGCTGCGACAGCACGAACTACGGCCCGGTTCGGGTTGCTGGGGACTGACCCCAGCTGACGCCGCAGCCTGCGGGCCAACGGCGCCCCGAAAGCCCGTAATCCCCACCAGCAAGAGCAGAGCCTCCGTAGCCAGTGTCTACCGCGTGCCCGCTGAACCTGCGGCTGAGGTCGGGGACGTGCCGCTCCGTGGTCCGGGCATGCCCGGGCCACGGAGGCCAGTCAGGACCGGTTGAACGCCTCGGCGACCGCGAGGCTGTCCTCGTACATGTGGTGCCGCGTTATCAGGCCGTTGTCGATGGTGAGGTGCGGCGCGAACGTCATGACGAAACGCTTGTCGGTCGGCTTGACGAGCTGCGAGCTTGTGCCGAACTGGTAGTCCTGCAGGATGCGCCCATCCTCGCCCAGCCGGACGAAGACGAACCCGGTCCAGGCGATCTCATCGCCAGCGGCGGGGACCAGGTAGGTTTTGAAACCGATCGCGTCATGATTCCCCGCGGCGTCCCCGGCCCGGAACACGAACCCGCCCTTCTCGACCAGTTGCTCGTGGGCCTGGGTGATACGCGCCTGCAGGGCCCGGTGCCCGCGGCACTCGACGGAGTCGGTGAACTTCACACCATCCTCGGCCCACAGGGCGGCAATCGCCGAGCGGCGCCGCCCGGGGTCCGGCTCGTTCCACACGGACGCGTAGCGTCCGGCGAATTCCTCAACATCAACACTCATGATCGGGGACGCTAGCGACGGTCCACAGACAGGGAGTGTCAGTGATCGCTGGGCGGATTCCGGCGTGCGCGCGAGCTGTCTGGTGTCAATCCTGTTGGTGGTGCCCGAGCTAGGACCGCTTTGGTCAGGTCGCGCGGTTTGCCGGGTGTCGCGCGGCGAGGAATAGCTGGGACGAAATTCGCAAGAACGAAATATTTTATTATTTTTCCACTGCTACTTGTTGTGTCGGTTTCGCATTTAAGCAGGTCATCTGCTTTGTGGAGGTGACCATCACTCGGGAAGTTCTCCCGGAAGGAGGAATTTTCGCGGTACTGTGCTCACACCGACCGACACCTGTCCTCCGAGGAGGCGGAATGTTCCGCAAGGTCCTCGTCGCGAATCGCGGCGAGATCGCGATCCGCGCGTTCCGCGCCGCGTACGAGCTGGGCGCGGGCACGGTCGCGGTGTTCCCGCACGAAGACCGCAACTCGCTGCACCGCCTGAAAGCCGACGAGTCGTACGAGATCGGCGAACCTGGTCACCCGGTCCGCGCGTACCTGTCCGTCGACGAGATCATCAAGGCCGCGCGGCAGGCCGGCGCGGACGCCGTCTACCCCGGCTACGGGTTCCTCTCCGAGAACCCCGAACTGGCCCGGGCCTGCCAGGAAGCCGGGATCACCTTCGTCGGCCCCAGCCACGACATCCTGCAGATGACCGGGAACAAGGCGACCGCGGTCGCCGCCGCCCGCCAGGCCGGGGTGCCGGTGCTGGATTCCTCGGCGCCGTCCCGCGACATCGATGAGCTGCTGGCCGCCGCCGAGAACATGACGTTCCCGGTGTTCGTCAAGGCCGTCGCCGGTGGCGGCGGGCGCGGCATGCGCCGAGTGGACGCGCCGCCCGCCCTGCGCGAGTCGCTGGAAGCGGCGATGCGCGAGGCCGAATCGGCCTTCGGCGACCCGACCGTCTTCCTGGAACGGGCAGTGGTCAACCCGCGGCACATCGAGGTGCAGATCCTCGCCGACGCCGCGGGCAACGTGATCCACCTCTACGAGCGGGACTGCTCGGTGCAGCGCCGCCACCAGAAGGTCATCGAGATCGCCCCGGCACCCAACCTGGACCCGCGGCTGCGCGACCGGATCTGCGCCGATGCGGTCGCCTTCGCCCGCAAGATCGGCTACGTCAACGCGGGCACCGTGGAGTTCCTGGTGGACGAGCAGGGCCGCCACGTGTTCATCGAGATGAACCCGCGCATCCAGGTCGAGCACACGGTCACCGAGGAGGTCACCGACGCCGACCTGGTCCAGTCGCAGCTGCGCATCGCCGCCGGTGAGACGCTGGAAGACCTCGGCATGACGCAGGACGCGATCCGGCTGCGCGGCGCGGCCCTGCAATGCCGGATCACCACCGAGGACCCGGCCAACGGATTCCGCCCGGACACCGGCATGATCAGCGCCTACCGCTCGCCGGGCGGCGCGGGCATCCGACTGGACGGCGGCACCGCATTCGCCGGTACCAGCGTCAGCGCGCACTTCGACTCGATGCTGGTGAAGCTGTCCTGCCGAGGCCGCGACTTCAACACCGCGGTCGCGCGGGCCCGCCGGGCGGTCGCCGAGTTCCGGATCCGCGGGGTGTCCACGAACATCCCGTTCCTGCAGGCAGTGCTGGACGACGCGGACTTCGCCGCGGGCAAGGTGACCACCTCGTTCATCGACGAGCGACCGCACCTGCTCACCGCCCGGCACTCCGCCGACCGCGGCACCCGCCTGCTGAACTACCTCGCCGACGTGACCGTCAACCGGCCCAACGGGGAACGCCCGACCACCCCGGACCCGGTGCACAAGCTGCCCGAACTCGATCTGTCCGCGCCGCCCGCCGAGGGCTCCAAGCAGCGGCTCACCGAGCTCGGCCCGGAAGGTTTCGCCCGCTGGCTGCGGGAATCCAACACCATCGGCGTCACCGACACCACGTTCCGCGACGCGCACCAGTCGTTGCTGGCCACCCGAGTACGCACCCGGGACCTGCTCGCGGTCGCACCGTACGTGGCGCGGATGACGCCGCAGCTGCTGTCCCTGGAGTGCTGGGGCGGTGCGACCTACGACGTGGCGCTGCGATTCCTGGCCGAGGACCCCTGGGAGCGGTTGGCGAGGCTGCGCGAGGCGGTGCCCAACATCTGCCTGCAGATGCTGCTGCGCGGTCGAAACACCGTCGGCTACACGCCTTATCCGACCGAGGTGACCGAGCACTTCGTGCGGGAAGCCACCGACACCGGCATCGACATCTTCCGCATCTTCGACGCGCTCAACGACGTCGAGCAGATGCGCCCGGCCATCGAAGCGGTGCGCGGCACCGGCAGGTCGATCGCCGAGGTGTCGCTGTGCTACACGGCCGACCTGTCCAACCCGGCCGAGCAGGTGTACACACTGGACTACTACCTGCGACTGGCCGAGCAGATCGTCGAGGCCGGTGCGCACGTGCTGGCCGTCAAGGACATGGCCGGGCTGCTGCGCCCACCGGCCGCGGCGAAGCTGGTTTCCGCGCTGCGCAAGGAATTCGACCTGCCGGTGCACCTGCACACCCATGACACGCCGGGCGGCCAGCTGGCCACTTACCTGGCGGCCATCCAGTCCGGTGTGGACGCGGTGGACGCCGCGACCGCGTCGATGGCCGGAACCACCTCGCAGCCCGCGCTGTCGTCAGTGGTGGCCGCCACCGACTACACCGAGCGGACCACCGGGCTGGACCTGCCTGCGGTGTGCGACCTGGAGCCGTACTGGGAGTCGGTGCGCAAGATCTACCAGCCGTTCGAAGCGGGGCTGGCCGCGCCGACCGGGCGGGTGTACAAGCACGAGATCCCCGGCGGTCAGTTGTCGAACCTGCGCACCCAGGCGGTCGCGCTCGGGTTGGGCGACAAGTTCGAGGAGATCGAGGCGATGTACGCCGCGGCCGACCGGATCCTGGGTCGGCTGGTGAAGGTGACCCCGTCGTCGAAGGTGGTCGGTGACCTGGCGTTGCACCTGGTGGGTGCCGGGGTGGACCCGGCGGAATTCGAGGCCGACCCGCGCCGGTTCGACATCCCGGACTCGGTCATCGGGTTCCTCCAGGGCGAACTCGGCGAACCGCCAGCGGGCTGGCCGGAGCCGTTCCGCACCCGCGCGCTGGAAGGCCGCACCACGGTGCGCACGTTGGCGGATCTGTCCGAAGAGGACCGGGCCGGGCTGGCGGCGGATCGCCGGGGCACCCTGAACCGGCTGATGTTCGCCAAACCGACCAAGGAGTTCACCGAGCACCGCGAGGCGTTCGGCGACACGTCGCTGTTGCGCAGCAAGGACTTCTTCTACGGGCTGCGGCCGGGCGAGGAGTACTCGGTCGACTTGGAGCCGGGCGTGCGGCTGCTCATCGGGCTGGAAGCGATCAGCGAACCCGACGAGCGCGGCATCCGCACCGTGATGGCGGTGCTGAACGGGCAGCTGCGGCCGATCCAGGTGCGCGACCGGTCGGTGGCCACCAACCTGCCGGTCGCGGAGAAGGCCGACCGGTCCAATCCGGGTCACGTACCCGCACCGTTCGCCGGTGTGGTGACGCTGTCGGTCAGCGAGGGCGACGTGGTGGAGATCGGGCAGACCATCGCCACCATCGAGGCGATGAAGATGGAGGCCGCGATCACCGCGCCGCAGAACGGCCAGGTCAAGCGGGTGGCCATTGGCGGAGTCCAACAGGTCGAAGGCGGCGACCTCCTCCTAGAATTCGCCTGATCTCGTGTTGGAGCGGGCCGTCCTCAACCGGGACGGTTCGCTCCAGCGCTTCAGGAGCGGCGACTACGTCGGACTATCGCGAGTTGCCTGTCCGCACGATCCGCACCTCGGCTGGCTTAGTTCCGGAACGGATTCTTGATCAGGAGGTTTCCGAAACGTCGGCCGTGCTGTAAGTCTTCGGCGAGCAAGGTCGTGGCCCCGGCTCGCGATGCGGCCTCGACGATGAGTGCGTCGTAGAACGCCAGCGTGGTCTTCCGCCAGCTTGCTGGCGGAAATGATCAGCAGGGCATCCGTCTCGACGGTGCGCCATTCGCTGTAGTTCGCCACCCGTTCACGTGCTTCCCAACGGGCCAGCGGCTTTTTCTTTTTCGGGTCGCGGCGTTGTGGAACTCTTGAAGGACTTGCGTGCTCAACACGCCGCTGTCGGGCTCCCAGAGATCGCGCACGATCGAGGCTGCTGTGCGGTGCTTGTTCAGATCGCGGGTGTCATGCGCGTAGATCAGGATGTTCGTGTCGACGAACGTCAGCGCTTGGTTCACCTGTCGTAGAGCTCCTCGCGTGGCCACGTGATGCCGCCGCGATCCGCCGCTTGGCTCAGCGCTTCCAGTGCCGCTTGCTTGGCTTCCCGATAGCGGAGCTTCGCAGCGGTGAGCTCCTTGAGCTTGACAGTGATCAGGCCGCTGACGGAGGTGCCTTCTTCTGCCGCCAGCGCCTTTGCTTGATGGATTATTTCCTCGTCTAACTGGATGGTTATGTTGCGTTTGGCCATGGCCGCAGTTGACTCCGTGGAGCACGTGATTGCCACAGCCTGGTCGCGCTTCCACACCATCAGGTGGTTTGGGCAACCGGCGGTGCGGGTTTGGCGTATTCGGTGTGCTGGCGGGAGTTGCCCGTCGCTTGAGGTACCGGGGGTTGGCATGCGGAAGTCGTGGGTGGCGGCGTTGGCCGTCGTGTTCGCCGCGGGATTGGTGGCTGGCGGCGGTTCGGCGGCGGCGCAGTCCGCGTCGGGCGTGCGGGATGTGGACTGGCGCAACGCGCAGTTCACCGTGCCGCTGGTCGGGGCTTGTCCGGAGCAGGCCGTGTCGTTCACCGGCGGGGCCGCGCAGGCCGGGAACTCGGTGTACCGGTTCACGCCCGGTCGGGAGATCGGCTACGCGGACGTCACCGGCGAGGGTGTCGAGGACGCGTTGATCCTGATGGAGTGCGGGCCGCGCGACTCGGAGTACTCCCGGGCGCTGATCGCCATGACCACCAGCCAGGACGGCATCGGGATCCGGCCGCTGGGCACGGTGGTCAGCCCGCCGGTGTGGACGCAGGTGCCGACCGAGTTCACCGTGTGGCACGGCGACATCTCGGTGCTGGTCGAAGACTTCGACACCGGCCAGACCTGGACCGAGCACTACCGCTGGGCCCAGTCCGCCCAAGCCTTCGTCCGCATCGACGGCCAGTAACCGAACAGTCGTGAGTGCGAAAACCGGCTCCAACCGGTTTTCGCACTCACGACCTCAGTCGGGTGACTCCGTCCCCGGCACCCGGTGGTGCAGCAGCGTGCGGTTCGGGTTGCGCACTTGCGAGCTAGTTGTACGAGGCCAGAACGTTGGTGACGCCGCCCCGTAGTCGTGCGGCGGGTGGCCGGTTCCCGATGGCGGTATGAGGACGGTGGTAGTTGTAGTGGATGTTCCAGACGCGGAGCGCGTCGGAACGTTGATCCTCTGACAGCCAGGTCCGGGCGTAGAGGAACTCTTCTGCGAGGATCCGGTTGTAGCGCTCAACCTTCCCGTTGTGGCGGGGCGTATACGGCGTGATTCGCTGATGCCTGGCCTCGTGCAGGGCACGTGCGAAGGCGTCGGCGCGGTAGCAGGCTCCGTTGTCGGTGACGATCCGCTCGATCCGGGTGATGCCATGGGCAGTGAACCAAGCGCGGGCACGGTGAAGGAAGGCGATGGCGGTCACCGCCTTCTCATCAGGCAGGGCTTCGGTGTAGGCGAGTCGACTGAATCCGTCAACGGCTGAGTGGAGGTAGACGTAGCCGCCGCGTTCGGTCTTCTTCTTGCTCCGAGCGATTGCTCGGGCGTGGTCGATGTCGCGTCCGTGGGCCCGCCAGCCTCCGCCGCCGGGAATGCGGCCGGCCTTTTTCACATCGACGTGGACCATGTGGCCCGGTCGGCGGGCGACGATCTGTTGGGGTTCCCGGTTCGAGTCTCCGTTGGGGTCGATGAAGCGACGCCGATTCAGCCCGAGCTCGGCAAGATGCCGGCTGGAACACGAACGCGCAGGATGGCACCTGACGGAGACGACCCCTGTCAGTGACGCCCTCGGGGTCCTGGCCACGGATGCCATCCGCATCCTTGGGGCCCCGACCGCGGCCGCATCAAGAACTGCGAAGGCCCTGGATGCGCGGGGCTGTTTCTCGACACCAGCCGCGCCGGCAACCGCCGCTGGTGCTCCATGAACACCTGCGGCAACAAGGTCAAGAAGTCACGAATCAACGCGAGCTGACCTAGCGGAGCCGCGATCGGGCCCGTCAACAACGTCATGTCCCGCAACAGCTAGTAGCCGGTTTGGGTCCAGTTGGTGAGGATTTTTGTGATCTCTTGGCGTTGTTGGGGGGACAGTGTTCCTGCTGGTGGGCGGACGGTTGGGTGGCAGATGCCCTGTTGGGCGAGGGCTTCCTTGACGACTGCGACGTTGTAGGCCGAGGCGTTGTCGGCGCGGAGCTTTTCGAACGGTGCGATCAGCGCCCACAGTTCCCGCACCTTGGCCGCGTCGCCCGCGCGCAGTGCCGCGAGGTAGTCCAGCGACAGCTTCGGCGCGACGTTGACCACGCCGGAGGTGAAACCGGTCGCGCCGACCGCCCAGAACGACGGTGCCCAGCGTTCGGCCAGGCCGCAGGCCCAGACGACGCGATCCGCGCCCACGGTCAGGCAGATCTCGGCGAAGCGAACCGGGTCCGGCACCGCGTACTTGATGCCCACCACGTTGGGGCAGGAGTCGAACAGCTCGGCCAGCGCAGCCGCGTCCACTCGGGAATCCTTGACGTACAGGACGAATCCCAGCGACGGCGCGGCCTGCGCGATCTCCCGGTTGTACGCCACCCAGCCCGGCACGGACTGGTGCGGGTGCACCGGCTGGTGCAGCATCGCCAGCGCGGCGCCGAGCCGCCGCACGGCGGCGGCCATGTCCTTGGCGGTCGCGACGTCGTAGCCGATGCCGGGCATCACCACCGAGCTCCCGGCCGCCTTCGCGGTGACCTCGTTGGCCCGCTCCCACTCGGCGCGGGACAGCGCGTAGAACTCGCTGGTGTTGCCGTTCGGCGTGATCACCGGGACGCCGGCCTCGGCCATCCGGCCGACCAGCGCTTCGTACCCGGCCCAGTCTGGCGCGCCCGCTTCGTCGAACGGCGTCACGGTGATCGCGGTGACGCCGCGCAGCGCCTGCACAACCTCGTCGTTCATCGCAGCACTTCCATTCGGTCGATGACGCGGAAATACGTGTTGTCGAGGACGGCGACAGCGATTCCCGCACGGGGCCGCCCGTCTCGCGCCGCCACGGACAACGCGTATCGGGAAAGGCTTCTTGCGAGGCGCGCCGATCGGAGCTGGGCAGAACGTGCTCGTGGGTGAGATTCCCGGCTCTTACCAGAACATCCACTCACGAGCCGCAACCCTGCGCACGCCAATCCGCACAACCTCCTAGTGGATGGCGGGTTCGGGGGCACCGCCCGCCCCGGACAGGAAGTCGAAGTCGCAGCCCTTGTCGGCCTGCGTGATGTGCTTGCCGAACAACTTGCCGTAACCGCGGGTGAACACCGGCTCCGGTGGCTGCCACTGCGCGCGTCGGCGTTCCAGCTCGTCATCCGAGACGTGCACGTCCAGGCGTCGGCCAGGCACGTCGAGTTCGATCAGATCGCCGTCGCGCACCAGCGCCAGCGGACCACCGGCGAACGACTCGGGGGCGACGTGCAGCACGCAGGTGCCGTAGCTGGTCCCGCTCATCCGGGCGTCGGAGATCCGCACCATGTCCGTGACGCCCTTCTCCAGCAGGCGCTTGGGGATCGGCAGCATGCCCCACTCCGGCATGCCCGGGCCGCCGAGCGGACCCGCACCGCGCAGCACCAGCACGGTGTTCTCGTCGACGTCGAGGTCTTCGGCGTCGATCCGGGCGTCCATGTCGTCGTAGCTGTCGAAGACCAGCGCGCGGCCCTTGTGCTGCAACAGGTGCGGGCTCGCCGCGGTCGTCTTGATCACGCAGCCGTCGGGGGCGAGGCTGCCGCGCAGCACCGCCAGCCCACCCTGCTCGGACAGCGGGTTGTCCCGGCGGCGGATCACGTCGGGATCGTGGATCTCCGCGCCCTCGATGTTCTCCCCGAGCGACTGGCCGTTGACCGTCAGCGCCTCGCGGTGCAGCAGTTCGCCGAGCTCGGCCATCAGCCCGCGCAGCCCACCGGCGTCGAAGAAGTCCTCCATCAGGTACTCGCCGGACGGTCGGATGTTGGCCAGCACCGGCACCTTCCGGGAGGCGTCGTCGAAGAGCTCCAGCGGCAGTTCCACCTCGGCCCGACCGGCCATCGCGACCAGGTGGATCACCGAGTTCGTGGAACCGCCCATCGCCATCACCACCGCGATCGCGTTCTCGAACGCCTCGCGGGTCAGCACCTCGCGTGGTCGCAGGTCGTCCCAGACCATGTCGACGACGCGCCGCCCGGTGGCCACCGCCAGCTGCGGGTGGTTGGAGAAGGCCGCCGGGATCGACGACCCGCCGGAGAGGGTGAGCCCCAGCGCCTCGGCCGCGGCGGTCATGGTGGAGGCGGTGCCCATCGTCATGCAGTGGCCGGGGGAGCGGGCGATGCCGTCCTCGATCTCGCCCCACTCCTTGTCACCGATGATCCCGGCGCGCTTCTGGGCCCAGTACTTCCAGGTGTCCGAGCCGCTGCCCAGCGTGGTGCCCTTCCAGCGGCCCTTGAGCATCGGCCCGGCGGGCAGGAAGATCGATGGCACGTCAACGCTGGTCGCGCCCATGATCAGACCGGGCGTGGTCTTGTCGCAGCCGCCCATCAGCACGCAGCCGTCGATCGGGTACGAGCGCAGCAGCTCCTCGGTTTCCATCGCGAGCAGGTTCCGGTAGAGCATCGTGGTCGGCTTCTGGAACGGCTCGGACAGCGACATGGCGGGCAGCTCCAGCGGGAAACCCCCGGCCTGCCACACACCGCGCTTGACGTCCTCCGCGCGCTGCCGGAAGTGGGTGTGGCACGGGTTTATGTCGCTCCACGTGTTGACGATGCCGATGACCGGCTTGCCCGCGTAGTCCTGGGCGTCGAAACCCATCTGCTTGGCGCGGGACTTGTGCCCGAAGGAACGCAGGTTGTCCACGCCGAACCAGCGATGACTGCGCAGCTGCTCGGCGGTGAGCCGGGTGCGGGACATGGTCGGAGAGCTCCTTTCGGAGGACTGGAGCGATCGACGGAATGGTATATGATATCTCACGCTCCACGCCAGGGATATTCCGGACACCAGGGATACCCGGCACGTCACGGCGCCACCACACGAAAGGCGACTCATGGCCGAAAGTTCCCCGCTGTCCGAAGAAACCCGGCAGGCGCTGCGCCGGGCCAGCACCGCGACCCTGACCACGCAGCTGCTGGCGCGCGGTCTGCGCAACACCTTCCTGCAAGGTTTGCTGCCGCTGAACCCGTTGCGGGAAAACATGGTCGGGGAGGCGTTCACGCTGCGCTACATCCCCGCCCGCGAAGATCTCGACGTGCTGTCGGTGTACCAGGACTACGACCACCCGCAGCGGCGTGCGGTGGAATCCGTGCAGCCGGGGCAGGTCCTGGTCATCGACGCGCGCGGCAAGCAGCGCGCCGCGTCGCTGGGCCACATCCTGGGCACCCGGCTGCTGCACCGCGGCTGCACCGGCGTGGTCACCGACGGTTCGGTTCGCGACTCGGCCGGGTTCAGCACGCTCGACCTGCCCACCTTCGCGGCGAGCCCGTCGGCGAACACCAACCTGATCCAGCACCACGCGGTCGACATGCAGCTGCCGATCGCGTGCGGCGAGGTCGCGGTGTACCCGGGCGACGTGATGGTCGGTGACCGGGACGGGGTGGTCTGCATCCCGCGCCACCTGGTCGACGAGGTCGCCGCGGCCGCCGCCGAGCAGGAGCGCCTGGAGGCGTTCGTGCTGTCCAAGGTGGACTCCGGTGCGCCGTTGCGGGGCACCTACCCGCCCGATGAGGCGACGCGCGCGGAGTACCAGCGCTGGGTCGCATCCCGCGAATCGTGAGTTCGGCGCCGGGTGAGCGGAATTCCGGCCCGGTCGGGTCGGATGAGAACCGCCGCTCACCCGGTTCGCCGGTGGTGATCCGAGATCGTGAAGGAGGCATGTTGTGGGAGTTCCCGCTGAGCGTGTGCGGCTGCTGATCGTCGACGTTCTCACCGCGTGGGGCATGGACGCCGATCTGGCCGAGACCACCGCCGAGGTCATGGTGGACACCGACCTGGCCGGCATCGATTCGCACGGTGTGTCGATGCTGATGGCCTACGAGAATTTCCGCGCCCAGGGTCGTATCGACCTGCGGGCGCGGCCCGTCGTGGTGCGTGAGAACGCGGCATCCGCGCTGGTCGACGCCAAGGCCGGGATCGGCCACCCGGCCAGCGATTTCGCCATGCGACTGGCGATCGAGAAGGCGCGGGCGAGTTCGGTCGGCGTGGTGTCGGTGGTCAACTCGCACCACTTCGGCGCGGCCGGGTACTACGCGGAAATGGCCGCCAAGCAGGGCATGATCGGGCTGGTCACCAGCTCGGCGAACCTGACCTGCGCGGCGCCTACCGGCTCGGTGGTGCCCCGGCTGGCCACCAACCCGATCGCGTTCGCCGCGCCCGCCCGGCGCAATCCGCACTTCCTGCTGGACATGGCCACCACGACCGTCGCGGTCAACAAGGTCAAGGTCTACGACTACTACCGCAAACCGCTGCCCACCGGGTGGGTCGTCGACGACGCCGGACGTCCGGTGGAGGACGCGGCGAAGGCGCTGCACCTGATCAGGGACAGCGATGTCGGTGGGCTGACCCCGCTGGGCGGTACGCCGGAGATGTCCAACCACAAGGGCTACGGGCTGGGCATGATGGCGCACATCCTGGCGGCGACGCTGTGCGGCGGCGCGTTCCCGGCGATCCAGGAGCGCGACCACCCGGATGGCCCGCACAACCTCGGGCACTTCTTCCTGGCCCTGGATCCGGCGGCGTTCCGGGCGGCGGGTTCGTTCGAGGACGATCTGGACGACGCCATCGACATGTTGCACGAGACCCCGCCGCTCGACCCGGAACAACCGGTGCAGGTCGCCGGGGATCCGCAGGCGACGGCGCGAGAGGAGCGCGGTCGCGACGGCATTCCGATGCCGGAGGCGCTGCTGGAGCAGCTGCGCGGAGTCGCCGAACGGGCCGGAGTCGAGTTCGCGCTCCTCGCGCCGTCGTGAGTGCGGCAGCGGGCTGCGGCCCGCGCTCGTGTTCACGACGCTCGGAGCTCGTCTTCGTTCTTCCGCTACCCGCACCGCTATCCAAAACGAGTTCAAGGACAGCACTCAGTTTTCGAGGAAGTCGGCGAGACGGGTGTCCGCGGTTAGCACGTCCGGGTCGGTGTGCACGTCGATGACGCTCGGGCGGTCCTCCCGCAGCGCGGCGCGGATCGCCGGTTCGAGCTCGGCGCGGGCGGCAACGGTGAAACCGGCCGCGCCGAGTCCTCGTGCCCAGCCCGCGAAGTCCACCGCACCGATCGACACCGCGGCCAGCTGCCGCTGGCTCTTCGCCTGGTGCAGGGCGATGGTGCCGTACAGGCCGTTCTGGAAGACCACCACGAGCACCGGGGCCCGATGCCGGATGGCGGTCTCGATCTCCTGGCCGGTCATCAGCGCGCCGCCGTCGCCGACCATCGCGATCACGGTCCGCTCGGGCGCGGAGAGCTTGGCCGCGACGGCGGACGGCACCCCGTATCCCATCGCGCCGTTGCACGGTCCGAGCTGCGTGCGCGGCTGCGTGAAGCACCAGTAGCGGTGCACGAATCCCGAGAAGTTCCCGGCATCGTTGGTGACCACGGCGTCGGCGGGCGCGAGCCGGCGCAGCGCCCGCACCACGTCGGTCGGGTGCACGCCCTGCCCGGTACCGGTGTCCGGTGGGGTCATGAACTCGCGCACCGCCGCATTGGCCACCGACCAGTCGCGCTGCCGCGCCGGGGATTGCGCGCGCAGTTCGCGCAGCACTCGTGGCACCTGGCTGCGGACCTGCACGATCTCCTGCCCCGGCAACGGGAACCGGAATCCCTGGCTGGTGACCTCGTCGAGCCGCATCCCGAGCACCAGCACCAGGTCGGCGCGCTCCAGCGCTTTGAGCTGGTCGCCGGGCACGCCCAGGCCGAGGTGCCCGGCGTACTGCGGGTGGTCTTCGGGGAAGCAGTCCTGTCGGCGGAACCCGTTGTAGACGGCCAGTCCCAGCTCCTCCGCGGCGGCGATCAGCTCACGGCGCGAGGCGACGTCGCGGGCTCCGGCGATCACCACCGGCGCATCGGCGGCACCGACGCGTTCCGCGAGCTCGGCGATGTCCGGGAGGTCGTCGTCGGATTCGTGGTGGGGCACCGGGATCGGGTCGGTGAAGGGCTCGTCCCAGAAGTCGCTGGGCACCGAGACGATGGCCGGGCCGGGGCGCCGCCCGGCCGCCCGCGCGAGGGCCTCCGCGACCAGCGCGGGCACTTCGGCCGCCGTGCTCGCCTGGGCCGAGGAGGTGGCCAGCGGGGCGAACAGCGCCGCGAGGTCGACTTCCTGGAAGCTCTCCCTGCCCAGCTTGGTGGAGGGCACTTGGCCGAGCAGCACCACCATCGGCGTCCCGTCCTGGTACGCCGTGTGCACGCCGATCGACAGGTTCGTCGCGCCGGGGCCGCGGCTGCCCATCGCCACCGCTGGCACGCCGTGCAGCTTGCCGTCGGCTTCGGCCATGAACGAGGCGCCGCCCTCGTGCCGCGTCGACACCAGGGTCAGTCCTGGTTCGGCGGTGAAGGCGTCGAGCAGCCCGAGGAATGACTCGCCGGGCACGGTGTAGCCGCGTCGAACTCCGGCTTCGGCGAGCACGCGGGTCACGGCCTGGGCGACGGTGCGCTGCATGTTCCTCACTACTCCCTCACAGCGGTTTGGTATATGATACACCGGAGTCTGGATTTCGCCTCGTTGTCCCAGGCGGCCGGTCGAGTCCGACGGCGTTGATATATCATCGTCGGCGTGTCCCAACTGACCGGTGGTTCAACCCGACTGCGTCCCCTGAGCGGGCCCGCCAGTCGTACCGATCTGGTGGCTGACTCGATCCGCGACGCGATCCTGGCCGGTGAGCTGAAACCCGGCGAGACGCTGGTCGAGCGCCGCCTCTCGGAGCTGCTCGGGGTGTCGAAGACCCCGGTGCGCGAGGCGCTGATCAGCATGGCGCACACCGGATTGGTGACGGTGGTGCCGAACAAGGGGATCACCGTCCGCCGACTGACCCTCGAAGACGTGCGCAAGGTGTACGAGGTGCGGTTGCTGTTGGAGCCGTGGGCGGCGATGGCGACCACCGGCACTGGCGCGCCGGAACTGCTCAGAGAAGCCCAGGATGCGCTCAACGATGCGGCCGGGCTGCTCAGTTCCGGCCACAACAACGAGCTGAGCATCGCCAACCGCCGGTTCCACCGGGCGCTGTACTCGGGCTGCGGCAACGACCTGGTGATCGCGCAGCTCGACGGGCTGCAAGACCTCACCGCGCTCGGCGTGGTCAACCTGCTGTGGAACCGGTGGCCGACCTGGCGCGAGGAGTTCGTCGAGCACGCCGAGATCCTCGCGGCCGTCAACGACGGCAACACCGAGGAAGCCGAACGCCTGGTTCGCGCGCACATCCAGCAATCCCTGACCAACCTGGCCACCGCGGAGCAGGCCAAAGCCCAGGCCTGACGCGGCGGAAACCGCCGTGACGGCGGCTGGGAGCTTTGCCAACTCCGCCACCCGCACCGTCGCCCAGCGCGAGTACCAGCGCACGTGTTTGGGCACGTGTTTGGGCAGCCTGACCGCGGCTGCGCCCGAAACCGCGGTCAGGCAGCACATCAGTTCTTGGCGAACATGGGTTGTTGTTCGTCCAGCGGCTTGACCTTCACCGCGAAGGCGTAGATCAGGGCGCCGAGCACGCACATCGCCCCGGCGAACGCCAACGGCCACACGTAGGCGAACTGGCCGGTGCCGAGCAGGAATCCGATCACGATCGGGCCGATGATGCCGCCCAGCTGGGAACCGAAGTTCTGCACCCCGGTCAGCGAAGCGACGTTGCGCGGGGTCGGCGCGACGTCGGCGGGCAGCGACAGCAGCGCCCCGGTCGAAACCGCCGCGCTGCAGTAGGACACGGTGAGGAACACCAGCGCCGCCACCGGGTTCGGCGCGATCGCGGCCAACGCGATCGTGGACGCCCCGAGCATCCCGATCACCAGCGGGATCTTGCGGGCCATCGCCAGTGGCGTGCCGCGCCGCACCAGCCAGTCGGAGAACAACCCGCCGAGCCAGTTGGCCACCATCGCCGCCAGGCCGGGGATCGCACCGTAGAGGCCGAGCTCCAGCAGCGAGAAACCCTGCTGGTTCACCAGGAAGTCCGGGTACCAGGTGATGAAGAAGTAGATGATCACGCCCCGGCAGGTGTACCCGGCGACCAGCGCCCACGTGGTGGAGTAGCGGAACAGGTGCCGCCACTTCATCGGCTGCTTCCCGCCATCTTCGAGCTCCTTCTCCTCGGTGCGCCCGCCGCCTTGCTCGATGTAGTCCACTTCGGCCTGGTTGGTCCACTTGTTCTTGCGTGGCGAGCGGTAGATCCACAGCCAAGCCGCCACCCAGACCAGGCCGATGGCACCGGTGATCACGAACGAGCCGCGCCAACCGGCCAGCGCGATCAGCAGGGTCACCAGCGGCACCGACAGCGCGCTGCCGAACTCCGATCCGGTGTCGAAAATGGACGATGCGAAAGCGCGTTCGCGGCGCGGGAACCACTCCGAGACCACGCGCGCGTTGGCCGACTGCACCGGCGCCTCGCCGATGCCCAGCACCAGACGGCAGCCGATGACCGCGCCGAAGCCGCGCGCCAGCGCGGTTGCGGCGGTGCCGATCGACCACCAAACGACCGCGATCGCGTAGAGCGCCCGCGGGCCGAACCGGTCCACCAGCCAGCCGCCCGGCAGCTGGCAGATCGCGTAGGTCCAGAAGAACGACGACAGCATGACGCCCTTGAGCTCGTTGGAGAACTGGAGCTCGTCCTGCATGAAGTCGCTGGCGACGCTGAGGTTCGCGCGGTCGATGTAGGCGATGGCGGTGGCCAGCGCCACCAGGATGACCATCAGCCAGCGAATTTGAGTCCGCCGCTGTCGCTTGTCCGATGTGGACGAGGATTGCGCGACGGCCGAGGGTTCTTGCATGCAACCACCTCGTTGTGCCACATGATATCTGATACACCAACGTAGGTGAGCCGGGTTGCGAGGGTCAAGGGCTGTTGATCACCGGCGCGGATCGGGCATTGCGGCGGGTTCGGGGACCCCGCGACACAGATCACTCGAACGTGTGACACCGTGCGGCGCCGGGGGCGTGACCACACGAGGAGAACCAATGCGCACCAGGACGATATCCGCGCTGACCGCGGCGGCCCTGACCGTCGGTGGCGCGCTGGCCGGGACGGCGACCGCGCAGGCCACCGGCGGCAGCCCCAGCCCGTGCGAGGCCGTGGCCAAGGCGTGCGTCAGCCTGTCCACCAAGCAGGCGTGGTTGCAGGATGGCGGCAGCACCAGCTACGGGCCGGTGCCGATCACCAGCGGCAAGCCGGGGTGGGAGACGCCGACCGGGGTGTTCCACGTGCAGTGGAAGGACGCCGACCACCACAGCAAGGAGTTCAACAACGCCCCGATGCCGAACTCGGTGTTCTTCACCAACACCGGCGTGGCGTTCCACGAAGGCAGCCTGCAGGAGCAGTCCCACGGCTGCGTCCACCTGTCCACGACCGCCGCGAAGCGCTTCTTCGACTCGCTGCAACCCGGCGACGAAGTCCAGGTGCTCCCCTAGCCGAGGCCCCGAAACCCGCCCCGCCTCCCGGCGCGAACACCCCCGTTCCCAGTTCGGGTGAAAGGTGAAGGGCACCTTCTACCAACTAACTTGGTGAAAGGTGCCCTTCACCTCGCCCGCATCGGGTGAACTCGGGGTGGTGGGACGGGTTTTCAGGCGGTCTTGAGGACGGTGAGCTGTTGGGTGGCTCGGCTCAGGGCGACGTAGAGGGCCCGGCGGCCGGTGCTGGACTCGGTGGCCAGGCCCTTGGGATCGACCACCGCCACCGCGTCGTACTCCATGCCCTTGGCCTCCAGGCTGCCGACCACGCGCAGCCGGTCGGCGTCCACAGCAGACAGCCACTCCTGGACCTCTTCGCGCCGGGCCATCGTGGTGATCACCCCGACCGTGCCCTCGGCGGCCGCCACGAGTTCGACCGCCGCCGAGCGGGTCGCCTGCGGTAGTTCGGCGGCGGACACCTGGCGCACCGACGGCTGGATGCCGGTGGTGCGCACCGCGATCGGCAGATCGTCCGCCGGGACCAAGTCGCGGACCGCGTCGGCGGCGAGGGTGAAGATCTCCGCCGAGTTGCGGTAGTTGGTGCGCAGCGTGAACCGGCGGTGCTTGCGCTGCGTGCTCAACGCCTCCCGACGCGCCTCGGCGGCCTCCGCCGGGTCGGGCCACGACGACTGCACCGGATCGCCCACGATCGTCCAGCTCGCGTGCGCCCCGCGCCGCCCCACCATGCGCCACTGCATCGGCGAAAGGTCCTGCGCCTCGTCGACCACCACGTGCGCGTACTCGTCGTAGTTGGCCGATCGGCGCGACTGCCCGGCATCCACTTCGGCCCGGCGGTGCTTCGGCGGGGCACCGGCCAGCACCCGCAACTCGTCGATCAGCGCGATGTCGGCGACCGTCCACTCGGTCACCTCCGTCCAGGACTTGGCCAGCCGATCGACCTCCTCGGCCGACAGCACCCGGCGCGCGGCGCGGGACAGCCGCGTCGGGTCGGACAGCCAGCGCAACACCTGCATCGGGTACAGCGGCGGCCACCAGGCGACCAGGAACCGGTGGAACTCGATGCGCTCGCCGATCTCGGTGATCAACCGTGCGCGATCCGGCTGGAAGTCGGCGTCGGCGGCCTGCTTCGCCTTCTGCCACAGGGCTTCCAGCAGCGCGTCGGCGGCCCGCATCCGGGACCGGTTCGGCTGGCCGCCCTTGCCGTGCAGCTGGCGGCGGATCCGCTTCAGGTCGTCGGCCTGCAGCTTCAGCACCGTGCCGCGGTAGAACATCCGCAGCTGCTCGGGGGCATCCGGCGGCGGCAACCGCAAGGCCCGCCGCAGCACCTTGACCATCCGCGACGAGCCCTTGATCTCCGCGGTGCGCGGATCGTCGATCCGGGCCGTGCTGATGCCGTCCAGCACCTCGCCGAGCGCCCGCAACTCGACGTTGTGCTCGCCCATCGACGGCAGCACCCGGGAGATGTAGGACATGAACACCGGCGACGGCCCGACCACCAGCACCCCGGGGCCGCCGAGCCGTCGCTGCTCGCGGTACAGCAGGTAGGCGGCGCGGTGCAGTGCCACCGCGGTCTTGCCGGTACCGGGGCCGCCGGTGATCTCGGTGACGCCGCTCTCCGGCGCCCGGATCGCGTCGTCCTGCTCCTTCTGGATGGTGGCGACGATGTTGCGCATCGAGTCGCCGCGCGAGCGGGTCAGCGCGGCCATCAGCGCGCCGTCACCGATCACCCGCATGTCCTGCGGCGCCCGGTCCGGGTCCAGCAGGTCGTCGGAGACGTCGATGACCTGCTCGCGGAAGGAGCGGATCACCCGGCGCCGCACCACCTCCAGCGGCTGTTCGGGAGTGGCCTGGTAGAACGCCGCCGCCAGCGGGGCTCGCCAGTCCACCAGCAGGTTGTCGAACTGCGGGTCGCGGATGCCCAACCGGCCGATGTGCACGGCCTCGCCGCTGGCGAAGTCCAGGCGACCGAACACCAGCCCTTCGGACTCCGCGTTCAGCGCCTGCAGCGTCCGGTTCGCGTGGTAGAGCATCACGTCGCGCTCGTTGAGCGCCTCGGGGGTGGCCTCCCGGCCGTACTCGTAGCTCTTGTCGCGCATCGCCTCGGCATCGGCGCGCAACTCTTCGAGCCGGGCGTACACCCGATCGACGTGCTGCTGTTCGACCGCGATCTCGGCGTGCTTGATGGACGCTTCGGACACCTGTGTCTTTCTCCCGGTCTGGCGCAGTGGGCGGACCAGTCAGCCTACGACCCGTCTTGCCGCGGCGTTGCCGCTCCCACGAGCTAAGAAGCCGCGTGGCCAGGGGTAAACTGCGCGGCAGATCAGCAGCCGCACCCAACCCGCGAACCACCGGCCGACACCCGGTGCGCGACGATGGTCGGGTGACGCGGATCGTGGCCGGAAGCGTGGGCGGGCGGCGCATCGAGGTGCCCCCGCGAGGCACCAGACCCACCTCGGAACGGGTGCGGGAAGCCCTGTTCAGCGCGCTGGAATCGGCCATCGAGCTCTCCGGCGCGCGGGTGCTGGACCTCTACGGCGGTTCGGGGGCGCTGGGTCTTGAGGCGCTGTCCCGGGGCGCCGCGCACGCCACGTTCGTCGAAGCCGACCGGCGCGCCGCGGGGCTGCTGCGCCGCAACGCCGCCTCGCTCGGGTTCCGCGAGGTCCTGGTGCAGCAGGCGAAGGCCGAGACGCTGATCAGCACCCCGGCGGCGGAGCCCTTCGACGTGGTGCTGGCCGACCCGCCCTACGACCTCGCGGCCGAGGCGCTGCGGCGCGTGCTGGCCGGGCTGGCCCCGAACGGTTGGACCGCGCCGGGCAGCCTGGTGATCGTCGAGCGCGCGGTGCGCAGCGGCGAGCCGGACTGGCCGCCACCGCTGCGGGCGCTGCGCACCAAGCGGTACGGCGATACCGCTGTGCACTGGGCCTTGCACGATCGGTGACCCACGCCACGTCGTCGTGGGCTTCGCCCTGGCTGCTGCTAACGTGCCTGCTCATGAGGCGTGCCGTTTGTCCAGGCTCCTACGACCCCGTGACGAATGGTCATCTGGACATCATCGTGCGAGCGTCGAAGCTGTTCGATGAAGTCGTCGTCGCGGTGCTCATCAACAAGAACAAGAAGACCCTGTTCAGCGTCGAGGAACGGCTGGAAATGCTGCGCGAGGTCACCGCGCCGTGGCCGAACGTGCGAATCGATTCCTGGCACGGTCTGCTCGTGGACTACTGCAAGGAACACGGCATCGGCGCGATCGTGAAGGGGCTGCGCGCGGTCAGCGATTTCGACTACGAGTTGCAGATGGCGCAGATGAACCAGCAGCTGTCCGGGGTGGAGACGATGTTCATGTCCACCAATCCGCTGTACAGCTTCCTGGCCAGCTCGTTGGTGAAGGAAGTCGCCACCTACGGCGGCGACGTGTCGAAGCTGCTGCCGCCGAAGATCGAGCAGCGCCTGCGCGAGCGGTTGGCCGAGCAGAACTGATCCGCTGACCCATCCGGCGTAGCGCGCCTCCCACGATCGAGCGGCGCGACATTTCGGGTTCACGCCAGCTTCAGTGCGTGATCACGTCGTCACATTAGCGTGCTCGATCATGAAGCGGATCACGTCGAAGACAGTGCAGATCCTGTTGGCCAGCCTGCTCGCTGTGGTGGGCTTGGTCGGCTTCCAGGCCAACGCCTTCTCCGCCGCGCCGGTGGCCGCGGCCGTGCAGCAGGCACCGTGCGGGGACACCTCGGAGTTCGAGCAGGTGGACCTGTCGGCGCTGCCGCCGGAGGCCACCGACACGGTGGAACTGATCGAGCAGGGCGGCCCCTACCCGTACCCGCAGGACGGTCAGGTCTTCCAGAACCGGGAAGGCATCCTGCCGGACTGCGAGCAGGGCTACTACCACGAGTACACCGTGGAGACCCCCGGCAGCGACGACCGCGGCGCCCGCCGCTTCGTCGTCGGTGACGCGGGCGAGTTCTTCTACACCGACGACCACTACGAGAGCTTCCGGCTGACCGACATCAACGCGTGAGAGCGGTCCGCCAGTCGGTTGGGCTGCTCGCCGGAGCAAGCACCGACGGCGTTCCAGATCGGCACCTGCGGCATCGCGGGTGCCGATCGGCGTCTTGACACGCGGGTGCCGGATTTCCCGCGTCGCGCTGCCCGGCGCGGGCAGACTGGTGGCGGAACAACTCACGATCGCCGGTTGCGGGTGTTCTGACATGCTTGCCGCCGCGGCGGCTACTACGGCAGGGAGATCAAGGTGTACCGGGTGTTCGAGGCGCTCGACGAGCTGGTCACGATCGTCGAGGAAGCGCGTGGTGTACCCATGACGTCGGGGTGCGTGGTGCCCCGCGGCGATGTGCTGGAGCTGCTCGACGACGTGCGGGACGCGATCCCGCAGGAGCTCGACGACGCCCAGGACGTGCTCGACCACCGCGACGATGTGGTGTCCACCGCCGAGGCGCACGCCGACAAGTCGGTCACCGACGCCCGCAACGAGGCCGACCGCACGGTCGCCGCGGCTCGCGCAGAGGCGGAGCAGCTGCTCGCCGAGGCCCGCGAGCAGGCCGACGCGCTGCTGGCCGAATCGCGGGCGCAGGCCGAGCAGACCGTGACCAGCGGCCGCCGCGAGTACGAGGACTACGTCGGTCGCGCCCAGTCCGAGGCCGACCGCATGGTGCAGGCCGGTCGGGCCGCCTACGAGCAGTCGGTGCACGAGGGCAAGTCCGAGCAGGCCCGGCTGGTCGCCGACACCGAGGTCGCGCAGGCCGCGAAGATCGAGGCCAAGCGCATCGTCGACGAGGCCAACGACGACGCCGAACGGCTGCGCAGCGAATGCGACGCCTACGTCGACTCCCGGCTCGCCGACTTCGAAGACCTGCTCAGCCGCACGCTGCGCACCGTAGGCAAGGGCCGCCAACAGCTGCGCAGCCCGATGGGCGCTCCCTTCGACTACGAGGAGTGGCACGCGGGTAACGGCACTGGCGGCAATTGATCTTTCGGTTCGATCTGGAAGGCGTGGTTCTCGGTTCGTGGACCGCGCCTTCGTCGGGCTGCTGGCTCGGCGTCGAGGGCCTGGTGTCGTAGCCGGACGGTTGTCACGTACGCTGGGAAAGCTGGCTTCGGACGATGCGCCCGCCGTTGATGTGTCGTCCGCCGATGCCGCAACACTGCCGGAATTGAATTGACCATCGAAACTGTGATGTCTCAGAATCGTGAAGCGCGCACCGCGCACGTCGGCCCTTGGGTGATCGATACCCGGGAGATCGGCCACCGAGCCGGCAGCAGCCGTGCCTACGCACGTCGTGCACCGGCGCCCACCGGGTTCGGGCTGGAGATGATCAAGGTGCCGGACGGCGAGCCGGTGGAGCTCGACCTGCTGGCCGAATCGGTGGTGGAGGGCGTGCTGGTATCGGGCACCGCCGTTGCCACGTTGGTCGGCGAGTGCGTCCGGTGCCTGGACCCGATCTCCGAGGAGGTCGAGGTGGAGGTGCGGGAGCTGTTCGCCTACCCGGACAGCGCCACGGACGTCAGCACCGATGAGGACGAGGTCGAGCGGGTCGTGCACGACCTGATCGATCTCGAACCGGTGGTGCGGGACGCGATGCTGCTGTCGCTGCCCTCGGCACCGTTGTGCTCGCCGGACTGCCAGGGGCTGTGCTCCAGGTGCGGCGTGAAGTGGGCCGAACTCGCCCTGGATCACACCCATGAGACCATTGATCCTCGCTGGGCCGCGTTGCAAGAGCGGTTCCGCGGGACCGAGGAGGAGAAGTAGACGTGGCCGTCCCGAAGCGCAAGATGTCCCGGGCCAACACCCGTCACCGCAGGTCGCAGTGGAAGGCCTCGGCGCCGACGCTGGTGCAGTGCCCCAACCGCGCCTGCCGCGAGCAGAAGTTGCCGCACGTGGTCTGCCCGGCCTGTGGCCAGTACGACGGCCGCCAGGTCGTCGAGCCCGCCTGAGCGGCGGTCGCGTAGTGGGGGGAAAGCAGTCGCGGGCCAGGAACATCGACCGGGCTCCGCTGTTGGTAGCGCTCGGCGTCGAGCTCGACGCCGAGCTGCTCACCCTTGCTCTCACCCACCGCTCGTACGCCTACGAGAACGGCGGCCTGCCGCCGAACGAGCGGCTGGAGTTCCTGGGGGACGCGGTGCTCGGGCTGGTGATCACCGATCGCCTCTACACCGAGCATCCCGACCTGCCCGAGGGACAGCTCGCGAAGCTGCGCGCCAGCGTGGTCAACATGCACGCGCTGGCCAGTGTCGCTCGCGGGCTCGGTGAGGGCGGGTTGGGTGAATACCTGCTGTTGGGCAGGGGCGAGGAGCTCACGGGGGGCCGGGACAAGGCGAGCATCCTCGCGGACGGGCTGGAAGCCGTGCTCGGGGCGGTGTACCTGGAGAAGGGCATCGATGTCGCCCGGGACGTGGTCCACCGGCTGTTCCAGCCGCTGCTGGCCGAGGCGCCGCAGCGCGGTGCCGGGCTGGACTGGAAGACGAGCCTGCAGGAGCTGACCGCGTCGACCGGGCTCGGGGTGCCCGAGTACCGGGTCGAGGAGCAGGGGCCGGACCACCGCAAGGAGTTCAGCGCCTTCGTGGTGGTGGGCGGGCAGACCTTCGGTCGCGGCGATGGCCGCACCAAGAAGGAAGCCGAGCAGAAGGCCGCCGAGGCGGCCTGGCGGCAGCTGTCCGAGCAGTCCGGGAACGGTTCGGACGACTGAAGTTCTCGTAGCGCGCCTGCGCACGCACGGCCGGTCCAGTACGAGCGGATGATGTTGGGTGAGCGCCGCTTGCCCAGATACCGACGGGTGAAAGCAATGGGCTTCCGCTCCGGCCCGCGCAGGCGGCCGTGACGAATCCGGGCCCGCGCGCGGTGGTCGGGCCAGCGTGGTCGAAGATGTTTTCGTGCCCGAGTTGCCAGAGGTCGAGATCGTCCGGCGCGGGGTCGCCGAGCATGCGGTCGGCCGGACGTTGTCCAGTGTTGAGGTGCTGCATCCGCGCGCGGTCCGTCGGCACGTGCCCGGCCCGGACGACTTGGCCGGTCGGCTCGCGGGGCGGTGCCTGAGCGCGGCGCGGCGGCGCGGCAAGTACCTGTGGTTCGAGCTCGGCGACGAACCGGGCGCACCCGCCTCGCTCTCCGGTGGTGAAGCCCTGGTGGTGCACCTGGGAATGAGCGGTCAGCTGCTCGTGCAGCCCACCGACGCGCCGGATGAGAAGCACCTGCGGGTGCGGTTGCGGTTCGCCGACGGCGGGCCGGAACTGCGCTTCGTCGACCAGCGCACCTTCGGTGGCCTGCACCTGGCCGAACTGGTCGAGGTGGACGGCATCGCGCTGCCGAAGCCGGTCGCGCACATCGCGCCCGATCCGCTGGAGGCGGTGTTCGACGTGGCCGCGGTGGCGGACCGGTTGCGGGCGCGGCGCAGCGGCATCAAGCGCGCCTTGCTGGATCAGAGCCTGGTGTCGGGAGTCGGCAACATCTACGCCGACGAAGCGCTGTGGCGCGCGAAGCTGCACTGGGCGAGGCCCACGGAAACCTTGACGCGCCCCAAGATCCGCGAACTCTTCGACGCGGTCACCGCGGTGATGCAGGAGGCGCTGCACGCCGGTGGCACCTCGTTCGACGCCCTGTACGTCAACGTCAACGGCGAGTCCGGGTACTTCGACCGGTCGTTGGCGGTTTACGGGCAGGCCGGGCACCCGTGCCCGCGCTGCGGCGCGTCGATCCGGCGGGATGCGTTCATGAACCGCTCCTCCTACACCTGCCCGGTGTGCCAACCCAAACCGCGCAACGCCCACCTGTGACCCCGACCGACCGGCCACAGTGGACAGTCGATCGGGGCGCTGGGTGAGGTCAGGTCGGGTTGCGGCAGTCGTAGAGGTGGGTGGTGGTGTCGGCGTCGCCGCCGTATTCCTCGGGCGCCACGAGGTGGCAGTGACCGGCCACCCACGCCATGGACTCGTCGACGACTTTCGTGTCCACCTGGCCGCCCATGCTCTGCACGCCGGAACTGCCGCTGGTCCACACGTAGCGCAGCTCACCGGCTCGGATGTGCTGTTCCAGCTGGTCGACCGTCGGGGTGGGGTCGTTGCCGTTGTAGCCGCCGATGGCCATCACCGGTTGGCCGGTGTCCAGGATGATCGGCGCCGCCACCATCGAGCCGACCACGCCGACCAGCCAGGTTTCGTCCTGGTGGTGCTCGGTGAGGTAGCGGATGAGCCGATCGCTGACCTGCTCGTCGCGTCCGGGACCGCCGCGCGGCTCCGGCTGCGCGAGCTGACCGGCGAATCCGGGCGGCGCCTGGTGGTTCGGGCTGCCTGCCCGGCTCGGCATCCGCATCGGCGCACCTCCTGGGCCGCCGCGTGAGCTACCGCCGGGACCTGCCGCGGGGAACGTCGCGGCCACCGGGGTGGACAGCGGCGTCAGCGCGTACGCGGTCGGGCCCGCCAAGGTGGCGACCAAGCCCGCCAGCGCCGCCGCGACGATCAGCCGGTGGTGTCGGCGTCGCCGGATGCGCGGCAGCAGCAGCGGGACCGCCATCGCGGTCGCCGCGAGCGTGGTCACCACGACGATGGTCGGCGCCAGCCACGGGACGAAATCGGGGCTGCCGCCCAGCAGGTGGCCCGCCCAGAACCCGGTGACCGCGATGGCCGCCGGTAGCAGCAGACCCCACCACTCGGTGCCCTTGGCCAGCCGCACCATGCTCGCCACCCCCATGCCGACCACCACCGCCAGCGGCGCTGCCAGCACGACGGTGTAGTAGGGGTGCCAGATCCCGGCGGCGAAGGTGAACACCGCGGCCGTGACGGCGAGAGTTCCCGCCCAGAGCAGGAATTCCGCGCGCCCGGCATCGCGGCGCGGGCGGCGCCACAGGTGGACGACCACGGCCACGGCCCCGAACAGCGCCAGCGGGTACAGCCAGCCGATCTGCGGCGCGACCTCGCCGCTGAACAGCCGTGTCCAGCTGGAGTCGTCCATGCCGCCGCCGAACACGCGCACGCCACCGGGCATTGCGCCGAGACCGCGCAGCCCGCCTCCGCCGCCGGTCATGCCGGGCGACATGATCCGGGCCTGGCCGCCGACGCGGCCCAACCCGTTGTAGCCCAGCAGCAGATCCCGAACCGTGTTGTCGGTGCTGCCGCCCACGTACGGCCGCGACGATGCCGGGGTCAGGTCCACAATGGTCAGCCAGGACAGGCTCACCACGCCGAGCACCACCGCGGCCACCCCGAGGTTGAGCAGTTTGCGCGGCCAGCGCGGCGGCGCCGCCAGCAGGTACACCACCGCGATCATCGGCAGCACGAAGAAGGCCTGCAGCATCTTGGTGTTGAAGGCCAGCCCGACGGCCACCGCGCCGCACAGCAGCGGCAACAGCCTGCCGGATCGGATCGCGTTCGACGCCGCCCACAGCGCCACGGCGAGCAGGAACGCCAGCAGCGCGTCCGGGTTGTTGTGCCGGGCCAGCACCACCGCGATCGGCGTCAGGGCCAGCGCGAACGCGGCGACCGCGGCCGCGAGGTGCCCGAAGTCGCGGCGCACCACGTGGTGCACGATCCAGACCGTCAACACCCCGGCCAGCGCCTGCGGCAGCAGCAGGCTCCAGGTGTTGAAGCCGAACGCGCGCGCCGAAAGCGCCTGGATCCACAGCGCCAGCGGCGGCTTGTCGACGGTGATGAACGAGCCCGCGTCCAGCGCGCCGAAGAAGAACGCCCGCCAGCTCTGCGTCATCCCCAACACCGCGGCCGAGTAGTAGGTGTTGGCCCACTGGTTGATCGACAACGACCAGGTGTTCAGGAATGCCGCCAGGACCAGTACCAGCCCCAGCGCGGGCCGGGCCCACCTCGGATCATCCGGTGGTCCGAGCAACAGGCGTTCGGCGGTCATCTCGATTCCCTTCGTGCCTCCGGCAACGCGGCCGATCTTGTCCTGCGCAGCTGGGAAGTCCGTGTGAGCCCGCCACGAGATCACGCGGTCGCGGGCGGAAACCGGCAGGTCGATTCCGCCGGGGATCTCCCGGTGCGGGAACGGGAATCGCGGCTCCCAGCCAATTCCCAGCTGACGCCCACGACCCTCGAACGTCGATCCGGCTTGATGGATGCCGAAGACGCCGCAAGAGAGGTGGTGGGAGATGAGTGCCGTGCCGCAGTTCGGTGTCGACACCGCGCGTCGAGCGCCGCGCCGGACCGCGACGGTCGATGTGGTGATCCCGGTGCACAACGAAGAACGTTCGCTACCCGGCTGCCTGGAGGTGCTGCGCGGATACCTCGCCGACGGTTTCCCGTTCTCCTGGACCATCACGGTGGTCGACAACGCCAGCACGGACGGCACGCTGGGCGTCGCCAGCGAACTGGCCAGGTCGATGGACAACGTGCGGGTGCTGCACCTGGACCGCAAGGGCCGCGGGCTGGCGCTGCGCACCGCTTGGGGCTACAGCGACGCCGATGTCGTGGTGTACATGGACGTCGACCTGTCGACCGGGCTGGACGCACTGCTGCCGCTGGTGGCTCCGCTGGTCAACGGGCATTCCGATCTGGCCATCGGGTCCCGGCTGGCGACCGGTGCCCGCACGGTGCGCGGTGGCAAGCGGGAGGTGATCTCCCGCTGCTACAACAAGATGATCCGCTGGACGCACGGTGCGCGGTTCACCGACGCGCAGTGCGGTTTCAAGGCGGCGCGCACGGATGTGGTGAAGCCGCTGTTGGCGCAGGTGCGCGACGATTCCTGGTTCTTCGACACCGAACTCCTGCTGTTGGCCGAGCACAACGGCCTTCGGGTGCACGAGGTTCCAGTGGACTGGGTCGAGGACGTCGACACCCGGGTGAACGTGGTCAGAACCGCCGTCGACGACATCGCGGGCCTAGTCCGGGTGGCCCGAGCGAAGATCACCGGCGCGGCGAAGGTCGCCGGTCTGCCGCAGCGGCCCGCGCCGCGTGCGGCGCATCCCCAGGCGGTGTTGGCGAAGCGGGAGAACGGCTTGCTGTGGCAGCTGGTCTCGTTCGGCGTCATCGGCCTGGTGTCCACGTTGATCACCTCGCTGCTCTACGCGATCTTGCGTTCGTGGTGGCCGCCGCTGCTCGCCAACCTGGTGGCGCTGACCGTCACCACGCTGTGGAACACCGAGGCCAACCGCAGGTTCACCTTCCTCAACCAGTCGAGCCGGTCCGGTCGGGTTCACCTGCAGGGGTTCGTCGTGTTCGCGCTGTACTACGTGGTGACCTCCGGTGCGCTGCTCTGGTTGCACGCCTGGCGGCCGGAACCCTCGCGCTGGCTTGAGGTCCTGGTGCTCGTGGTGTCCTCAGCGGTCGGTACCGCGCTGCGGTTCGTGCTGCTCCGGTCGTGGGTGTTCCGACCCGCGGCCCCGTCTACCGAAAAGGAATCGTGATGACGACGGTTGAGGTCCAACCGGCCGCCACCAATGTGCCGAACCGTTCCGGCGTGCGCTGGGCACCGTGGGCGTTGGCCGCGATCTGCGTGCTGGCCGGGGTGCTGTACTGCTGGGGAATCGGTGGCTCGTGGGCGAACTCCTACTACTCCGCTGCTGTGAAGTCGATGTCGCAGAGCTTCGAGAACTTCTTCTTCGGCTCCTTCGACGCCGCGGGAGTGGTCACTGTGGACAAACCGCCGATGGCCCTGTGGTTGCAGGTGCTGTCGGTGGAGGTGTTCGGGTTCAACCAGTTCGCAGTGCTGTTCCCGCAGGTGTTGGCCGGGGTCGCGGCGGTCTTCCTGCTGCACCGGAGCGTTCGGCGTTGGGCGGGGGAGCACGCCGCGCTGCTGGCTGCGCTGGTGCTGGCACTGACCCCGATCACGGTGGTGATCAACCGGGACAACAACCCGGACACGCTGCTCGTGCTGCTCGTCGTCGCGGCCGCGTACGCGATGACGCGGACGTTCGGTTCGCGCAGCACCACGAGTTGGCTGGCGTTGGCGGCGTTCTTGGTCGGCTGCGGCTTCCTGACGAAGATGTTGCAGGCGTGGATGGTGCTGCCCGCCTTCATCGCGGCTTACCTGATCGGCAGTCGCGCCGGGTGGGGGCGGCGGCTGCTGGACCTCGGTGTGGCTGCCGCGGTACTGCTGATCGGCTCGTTCTGGTGGGTCGTGGCGACCGCCCTGTGGCCATCGCCGAAGCCCTACATCGGCGGCAGCGAGGACGGTTCCGCTTGGGATCTGGTGTTCGGCTACAACGGTTTCGGCCGGATCCTCGGTGGTGACGGCAACATGGGCGGCGGCGGTGGCGGTCCAGGTGGCGGCGGCGGTTTCTCCGGCCAGTCCGGGATTCTGCGGCTGTTCAACGAGCAGCTCGCCGGGCAGATCAGCTGGTTGCTGCCGCTGAGCGCGCTGGCATTGATCGCGATGCTGGTCGTCGGGATCCGGCACTTGCGCGGCGGTCGGCCGTTGGAGCGGGAGCGGACTGCCGGTTGGGTGCTCTGGGGCGGCTGGCTGGTCGTCGTCGGCCTGATGTTCAGCTTCGCGCAGGGCACGATGCACCCGTACTACACGACGATGCTCGCGCCCGCGGTCGGCGCGGTGGTCGGGGCCGGTGTGGTCCGGTTCTGGCGCTGGTACCGCGAACCGCAGGGCAAGGCGTGGCTGCTGCTGCCGATCGGCGTCGCGATCACGGTGGCGTGGGCGATGGGCATCGTCGCGCGCGATTTGAGCTGGCACGCGTGGGCCGGGTACGCGGCGGTGGGTGTCGGTGTGCTGGCGCTGGTGGTGCTGCTGGTCGGTCGGCGCGGCCGGGCGGGGCTGGCGAGAACCGGTCTGGTGCTCGGCTTGGTCGCGGCGCTCATGGTGCCGACCGCGTGGTCGGCGATCGGTGCCGTCAGCGGGCAGAGCGGCATGGGCGGGGCCAACCCGATGGCCGGACCTGCGACGGGCATGGGTGGTCCCGGCGGCCGGGGGCCGGGCGGCGATATGCGCCCACCGGGCATGGGTGGCGACGTTATGCGGTCGCCCGGCATGAGCGGCGATGGCCCGAACGAGCCGGGAGCCGGGCAAGCCGTGATCTTCGGCGGCATGGGTGACGAGTCGCTCAGCGACGAGCAGCGCGAGCTGATCGACTACGTCCAGGCCGATGCCGGTGACCTCCAGGTGCCGTTGGCGGTGGAGGGCGGCGCGCACGGTGCGGCGGCCTACATCATCAACTCGGACCTGACGGTGGTCGGCATGGGCGGTTTCTCGGGTGGCGACGACGCCCCGTCGGTGGCCCAGCTGACCGAATGGAAGCAGACCGGGCAGCTCGGCTTCGTTCTGCTCGGCGGTGGCATGGGCGGCGGCATGGGAGGCGGGCTGCCCGAGCGGGACGGCATGCGCGTGCTCAACGGCATGCCGCTGCCCGACGGGGCGGAGCTGCCGGAGGGCATGTCGGGTCCGGGGGGTCGAGGTGGTCCGGGCGGGCAGCTCGGCAGCGAGCGCGAGGAGTGGGTGAAGCAGAACTGCACCCCGGTCGAACCCGCGGCCTGGGGCGGCTCCGCCGAAAGCGCCCTGGCGCTCTACACGTGCAGGTGATGGGTACGTGCTCGTGGGCGGAAATCCCGGTTCGCACCGGAACAACCGCTCACGAGCCCCAGGCGCCACACACGCCAACCCGCGGCTATCTCGGCCAGGCAGCCCCGTGCGGTCAGGGGGTGGTTCACAGGTTCCGTCCAGCGTTTTCCCAGGGAGGTCAACGATGCTTGGCGGCGTGGCGGAGACCAATGGTGCACGGGTGCTGGTCGTCGACGACGAGCCCAATATCCTGGAGTTGCTGACCGCGGCGCTGCGGTTGAGCGGGTTCGAGGTGCACGGCGCCGGAACCGGGGCCGAGGCGCTGCGGGCCGCCGAGGAGTTCCGGCCGGACATCGTGGTGCTGGACGTGATGCTGCCGGACGAGGACGGGTTCTCGGTGGCCACCAAGCTGCGCGCCGGTGGCAACCTCGTTCCGGTGCTGTTCCTCACCGCGCGGGACGCGGTCGAGGACCGCATCGCCGGGCTCACCGCCGGTGGCGACGACTACGTCACCAAACCGTTCAGCCTCGATGAGGTGGTGCTGCGGCTGCGGGCGATCCTGCGCCGGGTGCGGCCCGCGCAGACCGGCGATCCGCGGCTGCGCTACCACGACCTGGAACTCGACGAGGAGACCTACGAGGTCCGCCGGTCCGGCCGGTTGGTGAACCTCTCGCCGACCGAGTTCAAGCTGCTGCGCTACCTGCTGATCAACGCCGAGAAGGTGGTCAGCAAGGTGCAGATCCTGGACCGGGTGTGGAACTACGAGTTCGGCGGGGACAGCCGCATCGTCGAGTCCTACATCAGCTACTTGCGGCGCAAGATCGACTCGGTGTCACCGCCGCTGATCCACACCATCCGAGGTGTCGGCTACGTGCTGCGCCTGCCGCCGGAGCAGCGATGAGGATCCTCCCGACGCTGCGCGGCCAACTGGTGCTGGTGCTGGTCGGCGCACTGGTGGTCGGCCTGCTGCTGGTGGGGTTCACCAGCGTCGTCCTGCTGAGCCGTTCGTTGATCGAGCGCACCGATGACCGGTTGGTCGAGATGTCCCGGCCGTGGGAGGAGGGACGGCATCCGCCGCCGGATCCGCTGCGCACCGGGGTGGATCCCGGGGACGGGCCTGGTCGCGGCGAGCTGCCCACCGATTTCCGGGTGGTGATCTTCGACCCGGGCGGGGATCAGCTCGGTGGGATGATCGGTGAGACCGAAGGCGATCAGGGCGGGCCGCTGCTGCGCAACGCCGCGCACCGGCCGGAGATCGCGACCGTGCCCGACCGGGCGGGTGGCTCGGACTGGCGGGTTCGGACGGTCACGCTGCCCAACGGGCGGTTCGTGGTGCTCGCGTTGTCGTTGGCGAACGGCGAAGCCACCGTGCGCCAACTGGTCATGATCGAGCTGGCGGTCGGCGGCGTCGTGCTCCTCGTGCTGGCCGGGGTGGCCGCGGTGACGGTGCGGCTGAGCCTGCGACCGCTGAACCGGATCGAGCACACCGCGGACGCCATCGCGGCCGGACAGCTGGATCGGCGGGTGCCGGACCAGGATCCGCGCACCGAGACCGGGCGGCTCGGCAAGGCCCTGAACACGATGCTGGAGCGACTGGTGGACGCGTTGCAGCAGCGCGAGCAGTCCGAGTACCGGCTGCGGCGGTTCATCGCCGACGCCTCGCACGAGCTGCGCACGCCGCTGACCTCGATCCGGGGCTTCGCGGAGCTCTACCGGCGCAGCGACCAGCACCGCCAGGAGGACGTGCGGCTGATGATGCAGCGCATCGAGTCCGAGGCGGTGCGCATGGGGGGTCTGGTCGACGACCTGCTGCTGCTGGCCAGGCTGGATCGGGAACGAACCATCGATCTGGTCGATCTCGATGTGGTGCCGTTGGTGCAGGACGTCGTGCACGATGGTCGGGCGCGCGATCCCGAGCGGGAGATCGCGTTGCGCAGCCCGCCTCGACCGTTGCGGGTGCTCGGTGACGGTGCTCGGCTTCGCCAGGTGTTGACGAACCTGGTGAACAACGCGCTGGTGCACACGCCGCCGGGATCGCCGATCACCGTCGAGGTCTCGCCCGGCCCGGTCGGCGGTCACGCCCTCGCCGCAGCGGGCGCGCAGTTGCCGCCGGGCACCGCGGTGGCGGTGGTCTCGGTCGCCGACAGCGGGCCGGGAATCTCGCCGGAGCACGCCAGCCGGATCTTCGACCGCTTCTACCGCGTCGACGACGGGCGGCACCGGGCCGCTGGCGGTACCGGCCTGGGTCTGGCCATCACAGCGGCGATCGCGGAAGCCCACAACGGCCGGGTGGAACTGCACGCCAACCCCGGCGGCGGCAGCACCTTCCGGCTCCTCATCCCCTTGACCTGACACCGCCCCGCACACCGGGCGCACGGCAGCGGCGTGGATCAGCGCGCGCCGATTTCGCGCGAAATCGCCGCCCTCTCCTCAGGGGGAGCGGCGGTTTCGCGCAAAAGGTCAGGCGTCGATCAGAGCTTGATCGTGGGGTTGTGCAGGGCGAACCAGGTCGAGAGGTCCAGGGCCCGTTCGAAGGTGAAGCGGGCCAGGGAGTCGATCTCGGCCGGGTCTTCCGCCAGGGCTTCGGCCAGCCACTTCTCGTTGAGCAGCGATAGCGCCGGGTCACCGGCGCTGACCATGTCCGCCACCTGCCGCTGGAGCGCCGCCGCGTACTTCGGGTCCTGTGTGGACGGATACGGGCTCTTCACCCGCTCCACCACCGACTGCGGCAGCAGGTCGGCGGTGGCGTGCCGCAGCAGGCTCTTCTCCCGACCGTCGAAGGTCTTCAGCTCCCACGGGGTGTTGAAGACGTACTCCACCAAGCGGTGGTCGCAGAACGGTACCCGCACCTCAAGCCCGACGGCCATGCTCATCCGGTCCTTGCGGTCCAGCAGGATCCGCACGAACCGGGTCAGGTGCAGGTAGCAGATCTCCCGCATCCGGCGGTTGAAGTCGCTCTCCCCGTCGAGCACCGGGACCGCGCTGATGGCCTCCCGGTAGCGGTCGTCGATGTAGGACTCCAGGTCCAGGGTGGCCGCCACGTCCGGGTTGAGGGTGTCCATCCGCCCGCCCGCTGGCACGCGCAGCGCGGTCGCCAGCCACGGGAACGTGTTGGCCTGCTGCACGTACGGGTCGTGGAACCACTGGTACCCGCCGAAGACCTCGTCCGCGGACTCGCCGGAGAGCGCCACGGTGGAGTGGCCGCGGATCGCCTTGAACAGCAGGTAGAGCGACTGGTCCATGTCGCCGAGCCCCATCGGGAAGTCCCGCGCCTGCACGGTCGCGCGCCGCACCTCGGGGTCGGCCAGCGTGTCCGGGTCCAGCACGATGTCCTGGTGCTGCGACCCGACGTGCTCGGCGACGTCGTGCACGTACGGTGTGTCGGGCGTGCCGCGCATCTGGTCGGGCACGAAGTTCTCGGTCTGGCCGAGGAAATCGACCGCGAAGCTGCGCACCTTCTCGCCGTGGCGGCCGAGCTGGCGTCCGGCGAGCGCGGTGATGGCGCTGGAGTCCAGGCCGCCGGAGAGCAGCACGCAACGCGGCACGTCGGAGATCAGCTGGCGCGCGACGATGTCTTCGAGCAACTCGCGGATGTGCTTGATGGAGGTCTGCTGGTCATCGGTGTGCGCGACGGCCTGCAGCTGCCAGTAGGTGTGCTCGCGCAGGCCCTGGCGGTCGAAGGTGACGACGGTGCCGGGCTCGACTTCGCGCATGCCCGCCCAGATCGCTTGCCGCGGCGTCTTGACCATCGCGAACAGCTCCCGCAGCCCGTCGGTGTCGACGACCTCCTCGGCCAGCGGATTGGCCAGGATCGCCTTGGGCTCGGAGCCGAAGAGCACGCCGTGTTCGGTCGGGTAGTAGTACAGCGGCTTGATGCCCATCCGGTCGCGGATCAGCAGCAGCTGGTCGGTGCGGGTGTCCCAGACCGCGAAGGCGAACATGCCGTTGAGGTGCTCGGCGACCTGCGCGCCCCATTCCAGGTAGCCGTGCAGCACGACCTCGGTGTCGCTGTCGGTGTCGAAGCGGTGGCCGCGGCGGCGCAGCTCGTCGCGCAGCTCGGTGAAGTTGTAGGCCTCGCCGCTGTAAACGATCGTGACTTCGCCGTCGGGTGTGGCCGCGACCATCGGCTGCGCTCCGCCGGGCAGGTCGATGATGGCCAGTCGGCGGTGGCCGAGCGCGGCGTGCGTGCGCACCCAGGTGCCACCCGCGTCCGGACCACGGCACGTCATGGTCGCGCACATCCCGTCGATGACGTGCTGTTCGCGGGTCAGGTCGCGCTGGAAATCGATCCAGCCGGAGATGCCGCACATGTCGGTGTTCTCCTTCGCTGCTCGTCGGATTGATGCCGATGGGGCGCTACGTCTGGTTGATCCCGGTTCGCGCCGCGCACACCATTCATTAGCAATGTTAACTAGATCGTTTCATCCGCGAAACTCGTCACGGAGTGAAGTCGCACACGTACAAACCGTGCGGACCTGCGAAACCGTCCGAAAACCGGCGCGTTCGGCCGCTCGATCAGGGGCATCAAGAACGCGTCAAAGCGCTGCTTACGGCCGTCAAGGAGCCGTCATGGGACTCGACTGGACCTACGCCGGGGATTTCGCTGGACGTAGGCGGTCACCGAAGTCCGGTGACCCGGTTCTAGTGAGGAGTGCGCAGCGGTGGCTGATCTCGCCTACGCCGTGTTGCTGATCGGCGGGTTCCTCGTACTCGCGTTGACCCTCCGCGGTTTGGAGCGCTTGTGAGCACTGTGCTTGCCAACGTCGCCGGTGGCGTGTTGGCGCTGCTGTTGATCGGTTACCTGTTCGTCGCGCTAATCCGGCCGGAGAAGTTCTGATGAGTTCCCTCGTGGTCGGCCTGGTCCAGGTCGGCCTCCTAATCCTGGCCATTGGAGTGGTCTACCGGCCGCTCGGTGACTACATGGCCCACGTGTACACCAGCGAGAAGCACTGGCGCGTCGAGAAGGCGATCTACCGCTTGGTGCGCATCGACGGCGACGCCCAGCAGCGCTGGACCGCCTACGCCGCCGGGGTGCTCGGCTTCTCGTTCGTCTCGATCGTGCTGCTGTACCTGATGCAGCGGTTGCAGCCGTGGCTGCCGTTGAACTTCGGGCGCGGCTCCGTCGAGCCCGCGATGGCGTTCAACACCGCGGTCAGCTTCGTGACCAACACGAACTGGCAGTCCTACGTGCCGGAGCAAGTCCTCGGGCACACCGTGCAGATGGCCGGGCTGACCGTGCAGAACTTCGTGTCCGCCGCGGTCGGCATGGCGGTGGCGATCGCGCTGGTGCGCGGATTCTCCGCTGCGGGCACCGGCCGCATCGGCAACATCTGGGTGGACATCACCCGCGGCTGCACCCGCATCCTGCTGCCCATCGCGGCCATCGGGGCAGTGCTGCTGGTCGCGCTCGGCGCGGCGATGAGCCTGGCCCCCGGCATCGACGTCCTCGGCCTGGACGGGCACGCGCACACCATCGCCACCGCGCCGATCGCCAGCCAGGAGGTCATCAAGGAGCTCGGCACCAACGGCGGCGGGGTGCTCAACGCCAACTCCGCGCACCCGTTCTCCAACCCCGGTGGCATCAGCAACCTGCTGGAGATCTTCCTGATCCTGGTGATCCCGCTGGCGCTCACCCGCACCTTCGGCACCATGGTCGGCGACCGCCGCCAGGGCCGGGTGCTGCTGTCGGTGATGGTCTCCATCATGGCGGTGCTGACCGTCGTGATCTGGTGGGCCGAAAGCCACCCCAACGGTCCCGCGACGCTGGCCGCCGGTGGTGCTCTCGAAGGCAAGGAGGCCCGCTTCGGGCTGTACCTGTCCGGTCTGTTCGCGGTGGCCACCACCGGGACGTCCACCGGTGCGGTCAACTCGATGCACGACAGCTTCACCGGGCTAGGCGGCGGGGTTCCGCTGCTGAACATGCTCTTCGGCGAGGTCGCGCCAGGCGGTGTCGGCGCTGGCCTGTACGGCATCCTGATGCTCGCGGTCATCGCGGTGTTCCTGGCCGGTCTGATGGTCGGGCGCACGCCGGAATACCTGGGCAAGAAGCTGGGGCGGCGGGAAGTCACCGCGGCGGCCGTGTCGATCCTCGCGATGCCCACCATGGTTCTGCTGGGCGCCGGTCTCGCCATCGCCCTGCCGTCCACAGGGGACGCGCTGAACAACACCGGTGCGCACGGGCTCTCGGAAGTGCTCTACGCCTTCGCCTCGGCGGGCAACAACAACGGCAGCGCCTTCGCGGGGATCACCGTGACCAGCAACTTCTTCCAGACAGCGCTGAGCATCGCGATGCTCTTCGGCCGGTTCATACCGATCCTCGCGGTGCTGATGCTGGCCGGTGCCGTGGCCCAGCAGCAACGAGTTCCGGCCACCGCAGGGACGCTGCCCACCACTGGACCGCTGTTCGCCGGGCTGCTCAGCGGCACCGTCATCCTCGTCGCGGCGCTGACCTTCCTGCCAGCGCTCGCCCTCGGCCCGATCGCGGAGGCCCTCGCATGACCACGACCCTGGAGAAACCCCAGCAGAAGCGGGAGGAAACCGGCCCGCGGAAGATGTCCGCGGGTGCGTTCAGCCCGCGCCAGCTGTGGACCTCGTTACCGGAGGCCCTGCGCAAGCTGAACCCGAAGCACCAGTTGGCCAACCCGGTCATGTTCGTGGTGTGGGTCGGTTCGGTGCTGACCACCGTGCTCGCCGTGACGGACCCGAACGTCTTCAGCATCTCGGTGGCCGCCTGGCTGTGGTTCACCGTGCTGTTCGCCAACCTCGCCGAAGCCGTCGCCGAAGGACGCGGCCGGGCGCAGGCGGAATCGTTGCGGCGCACCAAGACCGAGGCGGTCGCGCGGCGGCTGGTCGACGGCGCCGAGGAACGGGTGCCGGGCACCGCGCTGCGCATCGGCGACCAGGTGGTGGTCGAGGCCGGCGAGGTCATCCCCGGCGACGGCGACGTGGTGGAAGGCATCGCCACCGTCGACGAGTCGGCGATCACCGGTGAATCCGCGCCGGTGATCCGGGAATCCGGCGGCGACCGCTCCGCGGTCACGGCAGGCACCACGGTGCTGTCCGACCGGATCGTCGTGGAGATCACCACCAAACCCGGTGAAACCTTCGTCGACCGGATGATCGCGCTGGTGGAAGGCGCGCAGCGGCAGAAGACGCCGAACGAGATCGCGCTGACCATCCTGCTGTCCACGCTGACGATCATCTTCCTGCTCGCGGTGGTCGCCCTGCAGCCGATGGCCGGTTACTCCGGTTCGCTGCTGTCGGTGATCACGCTGACGGCGCTGCTGGTGTGCCTCATCCCGACCACGATCGGCGCACTGCTGTCGGCGATCGGCATCGCCGGTATGGACCGGCTGGTGCAGCGCAACGTGCTCGCCAAATCCGGTCGCGCCGTGGAGGCCGCCGGAGACGTCGACACGCTGCTGCTGGACAAGACCGGCACGATCACCTTCGGCAACCGGCGGGCCACCGAGCTGCTGCCGGTCGGCGGTGCGACGCTGGGCGAGCTGGCCCAGGTCGCGCGGCTGTCCAGCCTCGCCGACAAGACCCCCGAGGGCACCAGCATCGTGGCGTTCTGCGCCGAGCAGTTCGGGCTGGCGACGCAGCCGCAGGCGGCCGAGCGCAGCGCCGAGGAGGTGCCCTTCACCGCGCAGACCCGGATGAGCGGCATCAACATCGACGGCCGCGAGATCCGCAAGGGCGCCACCAGCGCGGTGCGCACCTGGGCCGGTGGCATCTCACCCGAGGTCGTGGAGATCACCGAGAACATCGCCGCGCAGGGCGGCACGCCGCTGGTGGTCGCCGAGCACAGCGGCGGCGTGACCCGCGTGGTCGGCGTGATCCGGCTGTCCGATGTGGTCAAGCCCGGCATGAAGGAGCGGTTCGCCGAGCTGCGCGCGATGGGCATCCGCACCGTGATGGTCACCGGTGACAACGAACTCACCGCCAAGGCCATCGCCGCGGAGGCAGGCGTCGACGACTACCTCGCCGAGGCCAAGCCCGAGGACAAGATGGCGCTGATCAAGGCCGAGCAGGAAGGTGGTCGGCTGGTCGCGATGACCGGCGACGGCACCAACGACGCGCCCGCGCTCGCGCAGGCCGACGTCGGTGTCGCGATGAACACCGGCACCGCGGCGGCCAAAGAGGCCGGGAACATGGTCGACCTCGACTCCGACCCGACCAAGCTGATCGAGATCGTCGAGATCGGCAAGCAGCTGCTGATCACCCGCGGTGCGTTGACGACCTTCAGCATCGCCAACGACCTGGCCAAGTACTTCGCGATCCTGCCCGCGATGTTCGTGGCGATCTACCCGCAGCTGGACGCGCTGAACGTCATGCGGCTGGCCACGCCGACCTCGGCCATCCTGTCCGCGGTGATCTTCAACGCGCTGATCATCATCGCGCTGATCCCGCTGGCCCTGCGCGGGGTCCGCTACCGGCCGAGCACGGCCAGCGCGCTGCTGCGGCGCAACCTGCTGGTCTACGGCCTCGGCGGCATCGTCACGCCGTTCGTCGGCATCTGGCTGATCGACCTGTTGATCCGCTTCATCCCGGGAGTCGGCTGAGGTGGTCGTGAGTGGTGAAGCCGGTAAGGACGCGCTTCACCACTCACGACCCGACCAGACCACACAAGAGAGGCACTGATGAAGAACACACTGCTGCGCCAGACCCTGGCGGGTTTGCGGCTGTTGCTGGTGGCGACGGTCGTGCTCGGCGTGGCCTATCCGTTGGCGATCTGGGGCGTCAGCCGGATTCCCGGTCTGCAGGCCAACGCCGAGGGATCGCAGATCGTGGTGGACGGGCGGGTGGTCGGCTCGTCGCTGATCGGCATCGACCCGGTGCCCACCGACCCCGCCCACGACCCGTACTTCCACACCCGCCCATCGGCCTCCGCCGAAGGCGCCCTCGGCCCCGGTGACCCGGCCACCAGTGGCGGTTCCAACTACGCCGGTGACAACGCGGACTTGCTCGCGGCGGTGCAGGAGCGCCGCGCCGCGATCGCGGCCCGCGAGGGCGTGGCACCGGAGCAGGTGCCGACCGACGCGGTCACCGCCTCCGCCAGCGGCGTCGACCCGGACATCAGCCCGGCCTACGCGGCGCTGCAGGCACCGCGGGTGGCGCGGGTCACCGGTCTGCCGGTGGACGAGGTCAACCGCCTGATCGCCGACAACACCTCCGGCGGGGTGGTCGCCGAGCGAGTGGTGAACGTGACGACCCTCAACGTCGCCATCAACCAGGCCACCCGCTGATCCGGCCGGGGCGCGAAATCGCCGCCCGCACCCCGTGGGAGGCGGCGATTTCGCGCGGAACCGCGCGGTTCGCGGCAGGGGAGGTTTTCGAGGCGGTCGCGGTTGCGGTGGGTGACAGCCACGGCCTGCTCGCCACGAGCCGGGCAGGAAATGTGCAGTTGATGGCATTGGCCGCTGATAACAGCGGCTCGTAGGAGACTGGAAGCGTGGCGGAGAAAGGACGACGGCGCGGCGAGCTGCGGATCTACCTCGGTGCGGCTCCTGGGGTCGGCAAAACCTACGCGATGCTCAACGAGGCGCACCGCCGCGTTGAGCGCGGTACGGACGTGGTGGTCGGCTTCGTGGAGGACCACGGCCGCACCAAGACCGCGGCGCTGCTCGACGGCTTGGAGGTCCTGCCGCGCGCGAGCATCAGGCACCGCGGTGTCGAGCTGACGGAACTGGACCTCGACGCGCTGCTGGCCCGCAAACCGGAGATCGCCGTCGTCGACGAGCTGGCGCACACCAACGTGCCCGGCTCCCGCAACGAGAAGCGCTGGCAGGACATCGACGAACTGCTCGATGCCGGGATCAACGTGCTGTCCACGGTGAACGTGCAACACCTGGAGAGCCTCAACGACGTGGTGGAGACGATCACCGGCATCCGCCAGCAGGAAACGGTGCCGGACGAGGTGGTGCGCCGCGCCGGGCAGATCGAACTCGCCGACATCACGCCGGAGGCGCTGCGCCGCCGCATGGCGCACGGCAACGTCTACGGAGCTGACCGCGTGGACGCCGCGCTCGGCAACTACTTCCGCACCGGGAACCTGACGGCGCTGCGCGAGCTGGCCCTGCTGTGGCTGGCCGACCAGGTCGACGTGGCGCTGCGCCGCTACCGCGCGGAGAAGAAGATCACCGCCACCTGGGAGGCGCGCGAACGCGTCGTCGCGGCGGTCACCGGCGGCCGGGAGAGCGAGACGCTGATCCGCCGAGCCCGCCGCATCGCCGCCCGCGCGGGCGCGGAGCTGCAGGTGGTGCACGTGTTGCGCGGCGACGGGCTCGCCGGGGCATCGCCGCGCGCGCTCGCCCGCGCGCGGAAGCTGGCCGATGCGGTCGGCGCCAGCTTCCACACCGTCGTCGGTGACGACGTGCCCGAAGCGCTGCTGGAGTTCGCCCGCGCCGCGGACGCCACCCAGCTGGTGGTCGGCACCTCGCGGCGCTCCCGCTGGGCACGGCTGTTCGACGAGGGCATCGGCGCCGCCACGGTGCAGAAGTCCGGGCCGATCGACGTGCACATAGTCACCCACGACGAGGCCGGAGGGCGCCCGCTGTTCAAGAAGTTCGCCCGCAACCCGCTGTCCTCGGCCCGCCAGACCTGGGGTTGGTTGCTCGCCGCGCTGCTGCCCGCCGCGGTCACCGCCGCGGCGTTCTCCCTCGGTGACGTCGCGCTGTCCACGGACGTCGTCGGTTATTTCCTGGCCACCACCATCGTCGCGCTGGTCGGCGGGATGGCACCGGCGATCGTCGCGGCGCTGATCTCCGGCGGCCTGCTGAACTTCTTCCTGACCCCGCCCCGCTACTCGCTGGCGGTGGCCGATCCGCAGAACGTGGTGGCGCTGGGTGCGATGGTGATCGTCGGCATGCTGGTCGCCTTCATGGTCGACCGCGCCGCACGGCTGGCCGAACAAGCCAACAACGCCCGCACCGAAGCTGCGCTGCTGACCTCCTACGCCCGAACCGTGCTGACGCACCCCGATCCGCTGCCCCGGTTGCTGGAGAAGGTGGTGGAGAACTTCGGGCTGACCTCGGCGGCTCTGCTGGAGCGCACCGACGACCGGTGGCAGGTGGCGGCGGCCAACGGCGCGCAACCGTGCACCAAACCGGATCAGTCCGATGTGGACATCGAGGTCAACCCGGACGTGCACCTGGTGCTCAAACGGCCCGGCAACCGGCCGCTGCCAGCCGCCCACCGCACGGTGCTGGAAGGCGCGGCGGGTCAGGCGCTGGTCGCGCTGCGCCAGCAGCGGATGGCCGCGGACGCACTGGAAGCCCAGCGGCGCGCGGATGCGACGCAGCTGCGCACCGCACTGCTGTCGGCCGTCGGCCACGACCTGCGCACCCCGCTGGCGTCGATAAAGGCCTCGGTGAGCAGCCTGCGCGCACCCGATTTGCGGCTCTCGGACGAGGACACCGCCGACCTGCTTGCCGGAGTGGAGGAATCCGCGGACCGGCTGACCGAGCTCGTCGACAACCTGCTGGACTCCTCTCGGTTGGCGACCGGCGCGATCGTCCCGCAACACCGTCCGGTCAGCTATGACGAGGCCGTGGCGGGTGCGCTGGCCGGATTGGACGGGCGGGCGCACATCGAGGTCGACATCGACGAAAGCCTGCCGCCGGTGCTCGCCGACGTCGGGCTGCTGGAACGGGTGGTGGCCAACGTGGTGCAGAACGCGCTGAAGTACGGCCGCCCCAACGGTCGCCCGATCGGGGTGCGCGCCAGTGAGCACGCCGCATGGGTCGAGTTGCGCGTGGTCGACCACGGGCCGGGGCTGCCGGAGGGCGACGCGGACACCGCGTTCGCGCCGTTCGAGCGGCTCGGTGAACACGGCGAGCGCGGCGACACCGGGGTGGCCGGGGTCGGGCTCGGATTGAGCGTGGCGCAGGGCTTCATGACGGCGATGCAAGGCACGATCCGCGCCGAGGACACCCCCGGCGGCGGGTTGACGATCGTGATCTCACTACCGGCGGTCACCACTGACGGACAGGGGAGACAATGACGAGGGTTCTGGTTGTCGACGACGAACCGCAGCTGTTGCGCGCGTTGCGGATCAATCTGGCCGCGCGCAGCTACCAGGTGCTCACCGCCGTCGACGGCGCGTCCGCACTTCGGGCGGCCAGCGACGGAAAACCCGATGTGGTCGTGCTCGACCTCGGGTTGCCGGACATGGACGGCAGCGAGGTCATCGCGGGCCTGCGCGGCTGGACCACGGTGCCGATCATCGTGCTGTCGGCGCGCACCGACTCCACCGACAAGGTGCACGCCCTCGACGCCGGGGCCGACGACTACGTCACGAAACCGTTCGGCATGGACGAATTGCTCGCCCGCCTGCGCGCGGCCGTGCGGCGCGCGAACACCAGCGGATCCGCTGATCAACCGCTGGTGGAGACTTCCACGTTCACCGTGGACCTGTCGGCGAAGAAGGTGTCTCGCGATGGCGTGGAGATCCACCTGACGCCGACCGAGTGGGGCATGCTCGAAGTCCTCGCCCGCAACAAAGGCCGCTTGGTGGGCCAGAAGCAGCTGCTGAAAGAGGTCTGGGGCCCCCAATACGCCAACGAAACCCACTACCTGCGGGTCTACCTGGCCCAACTACGCCGAAAACTCGAACTCGACCCCAGCCACCCCCGCCACCTGATCACCGAAGCAGGCATGGGCTACCGCTTCGAACCCTGACACCCCCGCTCCGTCGCCACAGAGTGACGGGGACGGAGTGAAGGGCACCTTCGACCGGCTTACTCGGTCAAAGGTGCCCTTCAGACATCGGAGTACACGAGGGCGATCATTGAGGCAACTGGGCAGTTGAGTGCGCGCGAGGTTGACTCCTTGGTATCTGCCCGAATGGCCAGACAAGGGCTTCTCAACAAGGAACAGTCGCTAGCATTGCATGCGATCGTTGAAGAATCGGCGCTTACGCGTCCGATACTCGAAGGATCGAGATGGTGGTGTGCTGGTGTTTTCCGCGCTGTGGTGGGCCGAATTCGTCGGGAGTCTCATGCGGGTCAGAGCATAGGTCCGTAGGGTTGGTGTGAAGTTTCCGCGAGTTGGTGCGTGGCGGGAACCGTCGCTGCTAGGGTCGGCGTCGACCCGGTGATCACACGCCGCGACCTGGGGGTTTCCGCGATGACGACACCAGCACCACCGCCACCTCCACCGGTCCCGGGTGGCCCCGGTCAGACCATCTCCGTCAACAAGGACAACATCCTTGAAGTGCGCAAGATCATCCTGATGGCGGCGGAGGACGCCCGGGAGAAGCTGGCGAGCTTGGCGCCGAGCCTGATGGTCACCGCTCCTGCTGGTGACAACATCAGCACGACTTCGGCGGCGGTGTGGACCGCGAATCTCGTGGGGAATCCGGATTCGCACTACGCGAGGCTGATGCAGTACGTGAACAACGTCTTCGAACTCGGGCTCCAGATCGAACAAGCCGCCAAGGACTACGGCTACACAGACGACGAGATCGCTGCGTCTTTCCAGCCGCAGCAAAGGCAGATGTGAGGGGAGTCCCGGTGCGGGTGCGTCTCGGGTACGGGTTGATCGCATTGGCCGCCGCCGCAGTCGCGCTGACCGGCTGCACGGTGAACGGACCGGACCCGGAGCCCACCACCTCGGCGCCAACTACCGAGGCCGGGTCATCGCTGAACCTCCCGCAGCGGCCGAGCGAATTGCCGATCGCGGGCAAACAGGATTCGGATGCGTGCACCTGGCTGACCTCCGACCAGAAAGCCGAACTGGAGGCGGGCGGCGGGCGACCGGTGGTCAAGAACGGGAACAACTACAACGGTTGCACCTTCCTCGGTCAAAGCGGAAACGCGCAGTTCGGTATTACGCTGCGCATCGTGCCCGAGGGCCTGGCGGAATTCTCGCAGAAGATCGCCGGTTCGCCGGAGACCATCGACGTCAACGGTTTCGGTGCGCTGCGGGGACAGGTTCCGGGGGCCGAAAGCCTCGGTTGCGCGGTGTTCGTCGATGCCGCCGAAGGCCAGACGCTCTACGTCGACTTCGGCCTCACCAGCCCCGGCGCGCTGAACAACCAGCAGATGTGCGAGCGGGCCGAGCAGGCTGCCGAGGCGGCTGTGACGACCTTGCAGAGTAGCTAGGGGGAAAGTCGTGACCAGCATCGATCCGATTCGCGATATCCGGTTCGAGGGGATGGACATCCCCCAGCTCCAGGAGTGGATCACCCAGATCAAGCAGGGGCGCGGCTCGGAGTCGATGCAAGGCGCGGTCCGCGCGCTGGAGCAGTGCGTGCAGGTCGTCGTCGATCTCGACGACACGCTGCGCCGCGAACTCGGCAAGCTGCAGATCGCTTGGGACGGCAACGCCGGGAGCCTCGCGGCCGCCGCCACCCAGCAAACCTCCCTGGTCATGGCTGACGCGCCGGATCCGTTGAAGGCCTCCGCGGACAGCGTCGACGCGCAGGGCCGGGGTTACGAGTCGGCCCGCAACAACCTGCCGAACAACGACGAACTGCGCCAAAAGCAGTCGGAGAACGTGCTTGAGTGGGCCGGTGGTGGCTTCGGCTACGAGAGCGACTACGACAAGGAAGCCAAGGCGATCGAGGCGCAGAAGCAGGCCGCGCAGGCCGCGCTCGCCTCCTACCGCGACACATCCGTCAACCAGGCCGACAGGTACCAGCCGCTGCCGACGATGCCCGCTGCCGCGGTCGCGGCCGCACCGTCGCCGAGCTCCATGCCGAACGCTGGCATCGGCTCGGTCGGCTCCGTCACCGGAACGCTACCGCCCAGCGATGTGCCCGGGGCAGTCGTCGGCGGCCCCGGAAACGTCGGACGCGGCGGTGGTGACAACCGCACGGTCCCGGTGCCCGGTGACCGCAGCGACACCGAACGGCCTCCGTCCGAAAAGGACATCGCAGGCTCGGCGGACCCCACGCCGGAAGCCAGCGGGGATGGCGGCATCAGCACCGGCACCGTGCTCGGCCTCGCCGCCGGGGGCGTCGCGGCGGTCGGGATCGGTGCGTACGCCGCGAGCCGGGTGCTCGGCGGTCGCGGCGGCCCCGCTGCCGCCGGGGCCGGTGCTGGCGGCGGTGTGCGCGGTGTCGAAGGCAAGCCCGAGGCGGCCCGCGGCGGATCGTCCGGCATCGGCGGCGGCCCCGGCGACACCACGGCCGGGCGGGCCGCGGGCAACACGCCGGGCAGCCGCCCGAGCGCCGGGTCGCTGATGGGGCCTGCGGCGACCCGCGGTGAGAAGCGCAGCGAAGACCAGGAGCACGACAACAAGTACGTCGCCGAGGAGACCCCGTTCGACGACGAACGGCTGGTCGCCCCGCCGGTGCTGGGGCACGTCGATGCCGAGGCCGATTCCGACGAGGACATCGACGACGAGCCGAAGAAGCAGGACTGACGTGCGCCCTGGAGCAGAAGCCGAGCCGATCGTGCTCTCCGCACTGGAATTCGACGTGGTGTGCGAGGCGGAGAAACTCACCGATCGTCGGCACATCATCCTCAACGTGCCGAGCCCGGGAGCGACGTTCACCGAGCGCGCTGAGCTCGTCGCGGACGTGTGGGCGGGGCTGCGCAGGCGCCGCCTCGCCGAGGCCAAGCGCGACCGCGTCGACGTCGACTTGGCCGATCTGCTCGGACTGCTCAACCGGCCGCAGCGCAGCATCGACGTGCGGATCTGGGCCGACCGGCCGATCCGGGCCCTGGCCTCGGCCAACGGCAGCGACGGTCTTCTGGCCATTGTGGACGGTGACATCGTCGAGCTCACCCCGGTCCGGGGGAGTTCGCTGGCCGAGGCGGCGGTGTCGGTGGCGGGTGAGATGCCGCCCGGTCCGGGCCGCGCGGTGAGCCTGCCCAACGACATCCTCCGCGAAGCCAGCGACTACGCGGGTCCGAACAACCCGCTGGTGTTCACCGACGAGCTCCGCGCGCTGGGCATCGCCCCGGACGACGCCGCCGACATCGCCAACATGGCCGACGGCATGGGAATCCGCGGCCAGTTCGGCGTGGAGGCCTGCCCGGGTCGGGACGCCAAACCCGAGCGAGCCAACCGGGTGGTCGCCTTCCACGACACCGCGAAGGGCCGCTACAGCCACGTGGTCCGCGCCAGCGGAGACGGTCGCCGCTGGAGCACGATCGCCCCGGCGGACAACGCGCGAATCGCCGAGTACACCAGAGAACTCCTCGCCGAACTCTGGCAGGACTGAGACACCGCCGACGAACCAGTGCCCCGAAACCGCGATGAATGCGCATCGCCATCGGTAGCGCACGAGGGTCGGCGTTGAGGCGACCGGGCGATTTCGCGCGAAATCGCCACTCGCCTAGCCCGCACCGGGACCCGGAACTAGATCAAGGACCGGAATCCACGCCTCGGCCGGAGGTCGGTTCCACTCGGCCGTAGCCTGGGACTCCGGTGATTCGGAGGTGTGGCGTGGTCGGGTACGCGGAGCTGGTCAAGCGGGCTCGGGCGCTGGTTGTTGCTGGGCAGCGGCGGGTGCTGGGGATTGCCGGGGCTCCCGGGGCTGGGAAGGGGACCGTGGCTGAGCGGGTTCTGCGGGAGCTCGGCGACTCGGCCGTGCTGGTGCCGATGGATGGGTTCCACCTGGCCAACGCGCAGTTGCGGCGGCTGGGGCGGCAGGACCGCAAGGGGGCGCCGGACACCTTCGACGCCGCCGGGTACGTCGCGCTGCTCCGGCGGATTCGGGAAGGCGGGCCGGACACGGTTTACGCGCCCGAGTTCCACCGGGAGATCGACGAGTCCTACGCTGCGGCCATTGCCGTCGAGCCCGATGTTCCGCTGGTGATCACCGAAGGCAACTACCTGCTGCTGGACACGCCGCCTTGGTCGGCGGTTCGGGGGCTGCTGGACGAAGCGTGGTTCCTCGCCCCCGACGACGATGTTCGGGTGCGGCGGCTCATCGCGCGGCACATCAGCTACGGCCGGAGCGCTGCTGAGGCGGCGCAATGGGTGCACCGCAGCGACGAACGCAACGCCGCGATCGTCTCACCCAGCAGGGACCGCGCGGATCTCGTCGTACTCGGTGATCCGCAGTGATCGAGTATTCGAGGAGGACCGCCGATTTCGCGCGAAATCGGCACTCCTCGTGAGGCAGGGGCGGCGGTTTCGCGCGAAATCGGCACCACCGCGCGCCGCGAGCTTTACCAGGAACCGCCCGACGTCTCCGCGCCTGAGGTCGGCGTCGGGGTCGGCGGCCGGGTGGACGACGTGGGGGGTTTGGTCGATGTCGGCGGCCTGGTGATCGTCGGCGAGGGCCGCGTCGGCGTCGGAGTCGGCACCGTCGGCGTCGGTGGCGGGATCTCCGTCGGAATGACGCTGCCCGACGAGGTGGGCGCCGTCGACTTGCTGGTGGAGGTGCCGTGTTGCGACGTTTCGATGCTGCTGATCGGCACCGGCGGTGGCAGCAGCGGCGGTTGGAAGGAGGTCTGCGCTGGCCGCGACGTGGCGGTGGGCTTCAGCGTGAAGTCCGGAGTCGCCTCGTCGCGTTGCTGCGTGCCCGCGACCATCGCGGCGGTGGTCGCGAAGACGGTCGCGGCGGCGATGCCCGACGCGGCCAGCATCACCAGGCGTTTCGGCCGCGCGTCCGGGTCTTCCAGCAGCATCGGGTCCATGGGTGCCCCTCGGCTCATCGGGCGTTGTCTCCCGGATGCCCCGAAAACATCCGGCTGCCGCCTGCAATCGGGCGGTCACACCCGTGTTTCGGGTAACCGTAGCGATCGCCGCAAGTCGCCCGTACCGCAGGGCCGCGGTTGGCGCGGGCATGCGGCATCATGCCGGGCGTGACGGATTCGCAACAGGCACGACTGACCGCATGGGTGCACGGGCGGGTGCAGGGAGTGGGTTTCCGCTGGTGGACCCGGTCGCGGGCGCTGGAGCTCGGTTTGGTCGGCAGTGCCTCGAACCTGTCGGCGGGCCGGGTCGAGGTGGTCGCCGAAGGTCCTCGGGACGCCTGCGAGAAGCTGCTCGCCGCGCTGCGTTCCGGCGAAACGCCGGGCCACGTCGAGCACGTCGCCGAGCAGTGGTCGCAACCCAAGGGCGGCCTGACCGGTTTCGTGGAGCGTTAGCCCGGTGCGGCGGAGGTGTCGGCTTTGCCTGGAACCGCGCGGCGGTTTGCCGGGTTCAGGTGCGCCAGCCGTCGGCGGAACGCTGCTGTCGGTCGGTAGGGGTGTTCACCTGCGAAGATCGTGATGCGGAAAGTTCCGGACAGCCCGAGGTTCGGTCGCCGTCGCAGTCGCGTGGGGTGTCGTTGTTGATCTCGACAGGATGGCTGGAGCGGGCAAAATCGTCGCAACCAGCGGTTCTGCGCTGTTGCGGCCGGACGCAGCGGTAGGCTCGTTCGGATGTGACCCACCGGTCAGCCGAACTACGGGAAGGTCGATCGCAGCCGTGCACCTGAAGAGCCTGACGCTGAAGGGGTTCAAGTCCTTCGCCTCGGCCACCACGCTGCGCTTCGAACCCGGCATCACCTGCGTTGTCGGCCCGAACGGCTCGGGCAAATCCAACGTGCTCGACGCGCTGACCTGGGTGATGGGCGAGCAGGGTGCGAAGGCGTTGCGCGGCGGCAAGATGGAGGACGTGATCTTCGCGGGTACCTCGGGCCGCGCCCCGCTGGGCCGCGCCGAGGTCACGCTGACCATCGACAACAGCGACGGCGCGCTCCCGATCGAGTACACCGAGGTCTCCATCACCCGCCGGATGTTCCGCGACGGGGCCAGCGAGTACGAGATCAACGGCAACACGTGCCGGTTGATGGACGTGCAGGAGTTGCTGTCGGACTCCGGCATCGGCCGCGAGATGCACGTCATCGTCGGCCAGGGGCAGCTGGCGACCATCCTGCAGGCCAAGCCGGACGAGCACCGCAGACTCGTCGAAGAGGCCGCGGGCGTGCTCAAACACCGCAAGCGCAAGGAAAAGGCGCTGCGCAAGCTCGACGCGATGCAGGCCAACCTGACCCGGTTGACCGACCTCACCAGCGAGCTGCGCCGCCAGCTCAAACCGCTGGGCAAGCAGGCCGAGATCGCTCGCAAAGCGCAGACCGTGCAGGCCGATCTGCGGGACGCGCGACTGCGGCTCATCGCCGACGACCTGGTTTCCGCGCGCGCCGACCTGGCCCGCGACGAAGCCGACCAGGAAGCCGCGCGGGCCCGGCGCACCGAGGTCGAGCGCGCGCTGCAGTTCGCCCAGTCCCAGGAGAAAAACCTCGAAGAGCAGGTCGCCACCGATGCGCCGCGACTGGCTCGGGCGCAGGAGACCTGGTATCGGCTGTCCGCCCTCGAAGAGCGGCTGCACGGCACGTTGCGGCTGGCCGCGGAGCGGCACCGGCACCTGACCGCGCAGACCGAGGAACACCGGCCCGGCCGCGACCCCGATGAGCTCGACGCCGAGGCGGAAGAGGCCGCCGAGCAGGAGATCGAGCTGCGCGAGCAGGTGGAAGAGGCCCGCGAGGCGCTCGGCGAGGTGGTGCAACACCGTTCGCAGCTGGAGGCCGCGCTCAAGCAGGCCGAGCAGGCCCACTTGGCGGCGGTGCGGGCGATCGCCGACCGGCGCGAAGGTGCCGCTCGGCTCGCCGGGCAGGTCGAGTCGTTGCGCAGCAAGGTCAGCGACACCGCCGACGAGATCGAGCGGCTGTCGGACGCGCTGGACGAGGCAGGCGGGCGCGCCGAGGAAGCGGAGCGCGCACAGGCCGACGCCGAGGACGAAAGCGGCGGCTACGACTCCGATGACGCCGGGCTGCAGGAACGTCGCGAGGCCGCGGCCGAAGCGCGCGATGCGGCTCGGGCCCGCGTCGAGGAGCTGGTGAAGGCGGAGCGAGCCGCGGAGCGGGAGATCGCGTCCTGGAAGGCGCGGGTCGAAGCGCTGTCGATGGGCTTGCAGCGCAAGGACGGCGCGGGCGCGCTCATGTCGGCCGGAGACCGGGTGCCTGGTCTGCTCGGGTCGGTGGCCGCGCTGCTCAGCGTCGAGCCCGGTGCGGAGGCGGCGCTGGCCGCCGCGCTGGGTGCCGTCGCCGACGCGGTCGCCGTCCGAGGTGTCACCGACGCGGTCACCGCGCTGGAGCTGCTGAAGGCCGACGAAGCGGGTCGAGCGGGCCTGCTCATCGGCTCCACTGTGGACGTTGATCGGTCCGGCTGGCCGCAGCTGAGCGCTCCGGCGCGCTGGGCGGTCGACCTGATCAGCGCACCGGACGGGATGCGGGCCGCGCTCGCCAGGGTGCTCGACCGGGTCGCGGTCGTCGACACGTTGGCCCACGCCAGGGACCTCGTGCAGCGCCACCCCGAGATCCGGGCCGTCACCACCAGCGGTGATGTCCTTGGCGCGCACTGGGCCATCGGCGGTTCCGACGACCGGCAGAGCACCATCGAGGTGCAGGCCGCCGTCGACGAAGCCGAACGCGAACTCGCCGCCGCGCAGCGGCGTCTGGAGCAGCACTCGGCGGCGTTGGAAGGCGCGCGGGCCGAAGAGGAGGCGCGGCGCGCCGAGGTCCGCGCCGTGCAGGAGCAGATCAACGACGCCAAGGTTCGGCGGGCGCGCAGCACCGAGCGGTTGTCCAGCCTGCAACGCGCGGCCCGCGCCGCCGTCGGCGAGGTCGACCGAATCCGCCAGCAGCGCGTGAAGGTCGAGCAGTCCCGCGAACAAGCCCTGGTCAAGCTCGCCGAACTCGAAGAGCGGCTGACCGTGGTCAAGTCCGAACAGGACGAGGCCGCGGAGCCCGACACCAACGAGCGGGACCGGCTCAGCACCGAGCTGAGCGCCGTGCGGCAGCAGGAAATGGACGCCCGGCTCGGGCAGCGCACCGCCGAGGAGCGGGCGCGGGCCGTGCAGGGGCGCGCCGACCAGCTGCGCCGAGCCGCCCGTCACGAGCGCGAAGCGCGCGCCCGCGCCGAGGCGGCGCGCAAAGGCCGGGAACGCGCGGCGCACGTGACCCAGGCCGTTGTCGCCGGGTGCGAGACCGCGTTGGAGCGCATCGCGCAGTCGCTGCGCGCCGCGACGGAGGAGCGGGACGTCGCGCAGGCTAAGCAGAGCGAGCACGAGCAGGCGCTCGGCGCCGTGCGGGCCCGGGTGCGGGAGCTCGGCGGGGAGCTGGAGAAGCTGACCGATGCGGTGCACCGCGACGAAGTGGTGCGCGCCGAGCAGCGGTTGCGCATCGAGCAGCTGGAAACCAAGATCATCGAGGACTTCGGGATCGGGCTGGACGACCTGGTCGACGAATACGGGCCCACCGTGCCGATTCCGCCGAGTCCCGCTGAGATCGCCGAGTACGAGGCGGCCAAGGAACGCGGCGAAGAGGTCAGCTCCCCGCCGCCGGTGCCGTTCGACCGCGCCACCCAGGAGCGCCGCGCCAAGCGCGCGGAGAAGGACCTCGCCTTGCTGGGCAAGGTGAATCCGCTGGCACTGGAGGAGTTCGCCGCGCTGGAGGAACGCTACAAGTTCCTGTCCACGCAGCTGGAAGACCTCAAGGACAGCCGACGCGATCTGCTCAGCGTGGTCAAGGAAGTCGACGAGAAGATCCTGGAGGTGTTCACCGCCGCCTTCCACGACGTGGCCAAGGAATTCGAGACCGTCTTCAAGGTCCTGTTCCCCGGCGGCGAGGGACGGCTGATGCTCACCGACCCCGACGACCCGCTGACCACCGGTATCGAGGTCGAGGCCCGGCCGCCGGGCAAGAAGGTCAAGCGGCTTTCGCTGCTCTCCGGCGGTGAGAAGTCGCTGACCGCGGTGGCCATGCTGGTGTCGATCTTCCGCGCGCGGCCTTCGCCGTTCTACGTGATGGACGAGGTCGAGGCGGCGTTGGACGACACCAACCTGCGACGCCTGATCACGCTGCTGGACCAGCTGCGCGCGACATCGCAGCTGATCATCATCACGCACCAGAAGCCGACCATGGAGATCGCCGACGCGCTGTACGGCGTGACGATGCGCGGCGACGGCATCACGCAGGTCATTTCCCAGCGCCTGCGCGGTGATTCCGGCAGCCGCCGCAAGGCCGACGGACCATCGGCGCCCGATGCGCCACCGGAAGGCGACGTCGCATCGGTGCTGGCGGACCAGGCCAGCGCGGTCGCGGCGGCGTCGACCGACACCTCGGAAGACGTTGCTGGAGAACCGGTTCCGGTGCCCGAAAGCGGTACGGCGAGCGAGGAGCGCGACGGCAATTAGGTCCGCGGTTGATTCCAACGGACGTCGATCGGTTTCGCCGGTGCGGCATCGCGGGTCAGGCGCCGCCGCCGAGGGCGTATCCCACGCTGAAGGCGACCAGGGCGGCGACCAGCGCGCAGCCGAACACCACGGGCCAGCCCGGCCGGGTCGGTGTCCAGTCGGCGGGCACGGTGCGCCACGGCGTCGATTCCGGCGGGGGCGGCGAAATCCACTGCGGCGCCGCGCGATTCCACAGCTCCGGCCGTCTCAGTTCTGATCGGCAGGAATCGCACCGCGACAGGTGCGTGTGCATCGTCAACCATTCGACGTCGCTGAGCGAGCCCGTCGAATAGGCGTCCAGCAACGACCGGAATTCCGCGTGATTGATGTCTTGCACTGCTACCCCGTCCGCAACTTCGGCGAACACCGCCTGCGTATTTCATCGACTCGACGGGACTCCCGCTGAAGGGCCGACCGAAGGCATTAGTCTCTGGGCAGCCACGTCGGTTTCGGCGTTCGGACCCGCGTGCGAGACGATGTCCGGCATCCACATCCGGGGGCGGGTGTTGGCGAAAACTGGGTGCGGGTGTTCCCGCTCCACCCCGAGTGCGGGGTCCCACCAGGTACAGGAGGCTTTCCATGACCAACCCGTACGGCCCCCCGCCGGGGCAGCAGCCGTATCCCGCGCAGGGGCAGCCGATGGCGCCGCCCGGCGCGTACGGCCCACCGTCCGGTCCGATGCCGCAGCAGATGCAGCCGGGGATGCCGCAGCCCATGCCGCCGCAGCAGGGTGGTTACCCGCCACCGCAAGCCGGTTATCCCCAGCAGGGCGGCTACCCGCAGCAGGGCATGCCCGGCCCGATCGCGCCGCCGGGGCAGCCGATGGCGCCGCCCGCACCGGGCATGGCGCGCGTGCTGATCGACTGCTCGTACTTCTGGCTGGCCTGGATGCTGATGTTCTTCAAGCCGCAGGTCACCATCAACGGCCAGCCCGGCCCGATCCTGAACTGGGGCAAGACGCCGATCGATCTGCCGCCCGGCCAGCACCAGATCCAGATCCACGTCAACTACCTGTGGCGGATCGGCAACGCGACCGCGGTGGTCCCGCTGGCCGTGGGTCAGCAGGTCGACGTCTACTACGCGGCACCGGTGATCGTCTTCGTCGACGGTGCGATTGGCCCGGGGCCGCAGAAGGCACCCGGCGTTGGTCTCGCCCTCGGTCTCATGGGGGGCGTCTTCGGCCTGTGCCTGCTGATGATCCTGGTCTCCCTGATCGCAACCCTCTGAAGGCTTCGCACTCCGGTGCGGACGACGCTGGCGCTCCCCGAACGGGTCAAGAGTGAAGGGCACCTTTTACCAAGTTAGTTGGCGAAAGGTGCCCTTCACCCCGTTCCGTCACGCTTTGTCTACCGGTTCCGCGGGAGCGGGAGCGGGGGTGGGGGTGCGGGTGTGGCGTAGGGAGAGTAGGCCGCCGACGAGCAGGGTCACTATGACGCCGAGGGGGGTGTACCAGGGGAATGCCAGGGCGCTTTCGCCGCCCTTGCCGTCCGGGAAGGTCACCCCGAAGACGAAGTAGAGCACCACCACGATCGTTGCCGCGAAAGCGATCACCGCATCCGTTTGGCGGGCGCGTTTCACCAGCAGGCCCAGCAGGAAGGCGCCCAGCAGCGCGCCGTAGGTGTAGCTGGCGATGCTCAGCCCGACCTCGACCACCGGGTTCTCGGTGCTGCTGAACATCGACGCGAACACCACGAACACCACGGCCCAGACCAGCGTCCACAGCTTGCCCATCCGCAGGATGGCCGCGTCGGTGAGGCGCCGCTTGGAGATCCGCTGGTACAGGTCGCTGACCGTCGAGGTGGACAGCGAGTTCAGCGAGGAAGCCAGGGTGCTCATCGCGGCGGCCAGGATCCCGGCGATGAGCAGGCCGGACAGTCCCGGTGGCAGATCGTTGACGATGAACGACGGGAACAGCTCGTCCTTGCTGGCCATCCCGAGTGCCGCCGGTTGGGCACCGTTGAAGAACGACCACAGCATCGTGCCGATGAACAGGAACAGCGCGAACTGCAGGGCCACCACGACACCGCTGGCGATCAGCGCGCGCTGGGCATCCCGCAGGTTCCGGCAGGCCAGCAGCCGCTGCACCATCAGCTGGTCGGCGCCGTGCGAGGCCATCGCGAACACCGCTCCACCGATGACCGCGGTGAAGAACGCGTACTGGTTGGTGACGATCGACGAGCCGAAGTCGAACAGCTCGAACTTGTTCTCCGCGAGGGCCGTCGACATCCAATCCGCGGGCAGTCGACCGGCGAGCACGACCGCGGCGAGGATCGCGCCGCCGATGTAGACCCCCATCTGGATCGCGTCGACCCACACCACCGCCTTGATGCCGCCGAGGTAGGTGTAGATCACCGTGAGCACCGCCAGGATCAGCACGATCTGCCAGTACGACATGGACACGCCGAAGGCGTCCAGCATCACCTTCACCGGGATGGCGGTGGCGAACAGCCGCAACCCGTCGGCCAACAGCCGGGTCACCAGGAACGTCACCGAAGCGGTGCCCTGCAACCCGGCGCCGAACCGCTGGCCGAGGAAGGCGTACGCGCTGACCAGGTTCCCGGTGAAGTACTTGGGCAGCAGCACGAACGCCACCACGACCCGGCCGATCAGATACCCGATCGCCAGCTGCATGTAGGTGAAGCTGCCGAGGTAGGCCACCGTCGGCACGCTGATCACCGTCAGCGTCGAGGTCTCGGTGGCGACCACCGAGAAGCACACCGCCCACCACGGCAGCTGGCGGTTGCCGACGAAGTAGTCCTGCGAGCTGCGCTGCCGACCGCTGAGCAGCACCCCGAGTACCGGCATCGCGACCAGGTACAACCCGATCACGACGAGGTCGAGCGATCGCATGGAGCCTCCTAGGCGGTGGGTTCGGGCCGCACTCGCAGCCGCTTCGGCTGCTGGGTGGCGGGTTCGGGCAATCGCAGTGGTCCGGCTCCCGGTGTGATGCTGCCCAACAGCCGGGGGCCGGTGGCGCCGGTGGTGCCCGGCGTGTTTCCGGTTATGCCGTGCCAGGTGAGAAAGCCGAGCAGCGCGGTCAGGTGTGCTTCCTTGCTGTCGGCGGGCACCCCGAGTTCGTCGCTGATGACCAGCGGCACATCCAGTCGGCGGCGCAGCGCCGCCAGCAGGACCGGGTTGCGCACGCCGCCGCCGGAGGCGACGACCCGCGCCGCGCGTTCGGCGTGGCAGGCGTCGGCGACCGTGCAAGCGGTGAGCTCGGTCAGTGTCGCCAGCAGGTCCGCGCCGTGCACTTCGGTGTCCAGTTTGTCCAGCGCCCGGCCCAGGTAGTCGGCGTTGAAGTGCTCCTTGCCGGTGGACTTCGGCGCTGGTCGCCGATAGTAGGCATCCGATAGCAGGACTGCTAGCAGGTCGGTGCGGACGGTGCCGGTCGCGGCGAGCGTCCCGTCGGTGTCCTGCGGGGTGCCGGTCAGCTGTCCGGCGGCGAGGTCGATCAGCGCGTTGCCCGGGCCGGTGTCGTAAGCCAGCGGGCGCATGCCGCCGACCACGCTGATGTTGGCGATGCCGCCGATGTTGAGCGCCACGTTCGTGCCGGGTTCGTCGGCCAGCCACAGCGCGTCGAACAAACCGGCCAGCGGGGCGCCTTGGCCACCGGCCGCGACGTCGCGGACGCGCAGGTCGGACACCACGGGCAGTCCGGTGGCCTCCGCGATCCACGCGGGCTGTCCGATCTGCAGCGTGCCGCGCACCCGGCCACTGCCCTGCACCCAGTGGTAGAGCGTTTGGCCGAGCGATCCGATGAGGTCCGCACGACCGCCCGCCAGCTCGACCCCGAGCCGGGCGGCCGCCGCGAAGTGCTGGCCCACGTAGGTGTCGAGGCGGCACAGGTCTTCGGCGCCGCAGCCCGCCGGTGGCAGCGTGGCCAGCAGCTTGTCGCGCAGCACCGCCGGGTAGGGGAGCACGGTGCTGCCGAGCGGGCGGAGCTCGATGGTGTCGTGGTCCAACCGCAGCTCGGCGGCGGCTACGTCGACCCCGTCCATCGACGTGCCGGAGAGCAGTCCGAGCACCCGCCACCAAGCCACATATGTGGTGTATTGCACAGTCCCCGGCAAATGCAAGCATTTCGAGCCCATTGTTGGTGAATTGCTCACTTGGTGTTCCTGGGACTGCTCGGGGCGCGTTCCGAGACCGGTATGACCAGGTGGGAGGATGGGCACGTGACCACCTCAACCCTGATTCTGATCATCGTTGCCGTCGTGGTGGTGCTGGCGATCGCAGTGGTCGTCGGTGTCGTGCTGAGCCGCAGGCGCCGGATCACCCTGAGCGAACGGGACTCCGGCGCGGGCCCGGCCGAGGCTGTCAAGGGCGGTGGATACCGCGCCGACGGCGGAATCAGCCTGTCCAGCGGCGGCACCACCACGGCCGCCCCACCGGAGCACCCGGCGGGCGAGCGCACCGAGGTGGAGGGGCAGCCGGGCGTCGGCGACGACGCGGCGGTGCCGCGCGACAGCGAGCGGCGCGGCATCGTCGACGTGCCGCTGCCGGACGGCCCGACGGTGACCGAAGCGGCGCCGGTCGAGGTTCCGGAGCAGGAGCGGGTCGAGCCGGTGCCCGAACCGGCCCCCGCCGTGCCGGAAGAACCCGAAGAGATCGAGGAGATCGAACCGACCTCGGGTCGGCTGGAGCGGTTGCGCGGGCGCCTGTCCCGGTCCCGGTCGACCTTCGGCCAGGGCCTGCTCGGCCTGCTCGGCGCGGGTGACCTCGACGAGGACTCCTGGGAGGAGATCGAGGACACCCTGCTGATGGCCGATCTGGGCTCGGCCACCACGACCGAGATCACCGAACGGCTGCGCACCGAGATCGCCACCCGCGGCGTCCGCACACCGGAGGAGGCGCGGGCGCTGCTGCGCGAGGTGCTGGTGGATGCCCTCGGCCCGGACATGCAGCGCGCGGTGCGCGCACTGCCGCACGGCGACCCGACCAACGGCGGCAAACCGGCCGTGGTGCTGGTCGTCGGCGTCAACGGCACCGGCAAGACGACCACCACCGGCAAGCTGGCGCGGGTGCTGGTCGCCGACGGGCGGACCGTGCTGCTCGGCGCGGCCGACACCTTCCGCGCCGCCGCCGTCGAACAGCTCGCCACCTGGGGGCATCGGGTGGGTGCCGAGGTGGTGCGGGGCAAGGAAGGCGCCGACCCGGCGAGCGTGGCGTTCGAGGCGGTCAGCCGAGGCAGCGACACCGCCGTGGACGCGGTGTTGGTCGACACCGCCGGACGGCTGCACACCAAGACCGGGCTGATGGACGAACTGGGCAAGGTCAAGCGCGTGGTGGAGAAGAAGGCCCAGGTCGACGAGGTCCTGCTGGTGCTGGACGCGACGACCGGGCAGAACGGGCTGACCCAGGCACGGGTGTTCTCCGACGTCGTCGACGTGACCGGCATCGTGCTGACCAAGCTGGACGGCACCGCCAAGGGCGGCATCGTCTTCCAGGTCCAACGCGAACTGGGCGTTCCGGTGAAGCTGGTCGGACTCGGCGAGGGTCCGGACGACCTGGCCCCCTTCGAACCAGGAGCCTTCGTCGACGCCCTCCTGGGCTGACGACCGAACCGGGCAGCTCCCGAGCGAGGGCTGCCCGGTTCGCACGCTTCGACGAAGCCGATCGATCGCCTGACCGTTATCCCCCGGGATTGCTGGAGCGGCCCAGCAGCGGGGTTTTGATGGATCGGCACGACGCGATCGGTGCGGCGTGGGCCAGCGTCAGAGGTGCTGACCTCGCCGGTCCCGGTGTTCACGCCGATGTTGCCGAGCCCGTCGCGTCCTCGGGAGGTTCACAGTTCACCCGTCCGGGGATCGCATGTGATCGGGAAGTAAATTTGTCTGACGACTGATGTCTGGCCTACTGTCCTGGCCGGAGGAGGGGGTCGCATGCGGGTCGTCGGGCGCCGGTCGTCGGTGGACGAGGTCATCGCCGCGATCAACGAACAGCTGGTCAGCGGGGCTTGGGTGCCCGGTCAGCGGATCCCGACCGAGCAGGAGTTGGTCACCGGACTCGGGGTGAGCCGGGCTGTCGTCCGGGAAGCCGTGCGAGCCCTGGTGCACCTCGGTCGCCTGGAATCGCGGCAGGGCGCCGGGACCTTCGTGGTGTCCACGGCGGATCCGACGCCGATGCTGCGGCAGCTCCGGCTGGCCGAGGTGCACGACGTCTTCGAAGTGCAACTCGCCTACGACGTGCAGGCCGCCCGGCTGGCCGCGCTGCGCCGCGACGACGCCGACATCCGCCGACTCCGCGCGCTGCTCGCCCGCCGCGACCGGGCGGGATCGCCCGGGGAGTTCGCCGCCGCCGATGTCGAGTTCCACTCCGCGATCGTGCTGGCAGCGCGCAATCCGCTGCTCCTGGAGATGTACCGCTACCTGCTGGAACGCTTGCGGGAGAGCCTGGAAACGCTGCGCGCGGACGCCGAGCTGACCGAGTGCGATCCACTCGCCCACCAGGTGCTGCTGAAGGCGATCGTCGACGGTGATGCCGACGCCGCCGCGATGGCGGTGCACGCGGTCATCGAGCCGAGCCTGAAGTCCCTGCGGGGCGTTCTCGACGAGAAGGGGAATGCGCAGTGAGCACCCGAACCCAGCGGACCCCGGCGCACCCCGCTGGCACCGCCGCCGCGGCCACCCTGGTCCTGGTCGTCCTGGTGGCACTGGCCCTGCGGCCACCGTTCACCGCGGTGGCGCCGCTGTTGGAGCGGATCCAGCAGGACCTGGCGGTGTCGAACACCTTCGGCGGGGTGCTGACCACCTTGCCGGTGGTGTGCCTGGGGGCGTTCGCGTTCGTCGCGCCGAAGCTCCGGCAGCGCTTCGGCGACGAGAAGGTGGTGCTCGGATGCCTGGTGGTGCTGGTGGTCGGCAACTCGCTGCGCGCGCTGGGATCGGCTTGGACGCTGCTGGCCGGCACGGTCGTGGTCGGTGCCGGGATCGCGGTGGCGAACGTGGCCCTGCCGGGCCTGATCAAGCGGGACTTCCCGCACAACGTGCCGGTGATCACGGCCGTCTACACGATGTGCCTGACGCTGGGCGGCGCGATCGCGGCCAGCGTTGTGGTGCCGATCGGCAACGCGTTGGCCTCGGCCTGGCAGGCGCCGCTCGGGCTGCTCGCGATTCCGGTGCTGTTGGCCCTGGTGGTCAGCGTTTTCGCGCTGCGGCGCAGCTTCGGCGCGCCCCCGCTGCCGTCCCGTCCGGGCCAGTTGTGGCGCAACGCGCTGGCCTGGCAGGTGACCGTGTTCATGGGCTTGCAGTCGGCCATGGCCTACGTCGTGTTCGGCTGGCTGCCGACCATGCTGCAGAGCCGCGGCATGAGTCCCGAACTGGCCGGGCTGGCGCTGGGTGTGCAGGCGGCGGTGCAGGCCGTCGGATCGATGACCGTGCCGCTGCTGTGCCGCCGGTTCCGCGACCAGCGTCCGATCGCGGTGGTGCTGGCGGTGCTGATCGTGCTCGGGTTCAGCGGCATCCTGGCTGGCCCGCCCGTCTGGCTGTGGCCCGCGACCGTGGCGCTCGGGCTGGCGCAGGGCGCGGCCTTCGGCCTGGCGTTGACGTTGTTCGGGCTGCGTTCGCCGGACAGCGACACCACCACTGCGCTGTCCGGGATGGCGCAGGGTGGCGGATATCTCATCGCCGCGGCGGGTCCGCTGCTGATCGGCTTGCTGCATGATCTGTCCGGGAGCTGGACCGTGCCGCTGGTGCTGCTGCTGGCCTGCTCAGCCGTCTGGCTCGCGGTCGGACTGCTGGTCGGGCGGCCGGTGCAGGTGCCGTCGGTGCGCGGCGATGTAACACGGCAGTGACATCACAACACGTTCGTAACCGGCGGTGAGCTGAAGTTCACGCCTGCGTTACATCGCAACGGGCCACCTGAAACAGACATTTCCCAAGATGCGGGCCAACTCGGTCCGCACGGGGAGGCAATGTGAATTCAGGCGACACCGCATGGGTGCTCGTGAGCGCCGCGATGGTGCTGCTCATGACCCCTGGTCTGGCGTTCTTCTACGGTGGCATGGTGCGCTCCCGGGGCGTGCTCAACATGCTGATGATGAGCCTCGGCAGCATCGGCGTGGTGGGCGTGCTTTGGGTGCTGCTGGGCTACTCGATGGCGTTCGGCAACGATCTGGGCCTCGGCTTGTTGGGCAACCCGGTGGAGTTCTTCGGGCTCAGCCAGGTCCTCGGTGAGGATGCGATCTCGGGAACCATCCCGACTACGGCGTTCGTGGCCTTCCAGGCGATGTTCGCGATCATCACGGTCGCGCTGATCTCCGGTGCGATCGCCGACCGGGCCCGCTTCGGGCCGTGGCTGCTGTTCGCCGGGTTGTGGGCGATCTTGGTGTACTTCCCGGTCGCGCACTGGGTGTTCGCCTTCGACTCCGACTCGGGCACGGTCGGTGGCTGGATCGCCAACCGGCTCGCCGCGATCGACTTCGCCGGTGGTACCGCGGTGCACATCAACGCCGGTGCCGCGGCGCTGGCGCTGGCATTGGTGCTGGGCAAGCGCACTGGTTGGCCGAAGGATCCGGGCAAGCCGCACAACCTGCCGTTCGTCGTCCTCGGCGCCGGTGTGCTGTGGTTCGGCTGGTTCGGGTTCAACGCCGGTTCGGCGCTGGCCGCCAACACCAGCGCGGCCGTGGTCCTGGTGAACACCCTGGTCGCCACCTGTGCCGCGATGCTGGCCTGGCTGCTGGTCGAGCGGATCCGGGATGGGCACGCGACCACGCTGGGTGCCGCCTCCGGCATCGTGGCGGGTCTGGTCGCGATCACCCCGGCCTGCTCGTCGGTGACCCCGTTGGGCGCGATCGCGGTCGGCGCGATCACCGGTGCGGTCTGCGCGCTGGCGGTCAGCCTCAAGTACAAGTTCGGCTACGACGACTCGCTGGACGTCGTCGGCGTGCACCTGGTCGGCGGTCTGATGGGCACCCTGCTGATCGGTCTGTTCGCTTCGTCGGTGGCCCCGGCCGGGGTGTCCGGGCTGTTCTACGGCGGCGGTTTGGACCAGTTGTGGCGGCAGGCTGTCGGCGCGGGTGCGGTGCTGGTTTACTCGTTCGTGCTCAGCCTGGTGCTGGCACTGCTGGTCAAGGCGGTCGTCGGTTTTCGGGCGAGCGCCGAGGACGAGGCCGTGGGCATCGACGAGACCGAGCACGCCGAGACCGCGTACCACTTCGGTGACGACCGCTCTGCGCGCCGCTCTTCGGTGTCGGCCGACGAGGTCGAACGCAAGCTGGAGGGCAGCCGCGCATGAAACTGGTGACCGCGATCGTTCAACCATCCAAGTTGGACGATCTCAAGGAGGCGCTCGGACGTCTCGGCGTGCTGGGCATGACCGTCAGCCAGGCCCAGGGCTACGGCCGCCAGAAGGGCCACACGGAGGTCTACCGGGGCGCCGAGTACTCCGTGGACTTCATCGAGAAGCTGCGCGTCGAGGTCCTCGTTGATGAGTCCAATGTGGACAAGGTCGTCGAGGGGATCGTGTCCGCCGTGCGCACCGGCAAGGTCGGCGACGGCAAGGTCTGGGTCACCCCGGTGGACACCGTCGTGCGAGTCCGCACCGGGGAGACCGGAGTGGAGGCGATCTAGCGGTTCGTGAGCGCCAACAGCGCTCACCACCGGCGAAGGGGCGCGAGCTGAGGCTCGCGTCCCTTTCTCGTGCGCGCCTTGCGGGGTTCCCCGGTGCGGCTGCGTAGCACTACGCAGCCACAGTCAGGGAGCTTCACGGTCTCGCGGCGACCCGTCGGACGGCAGACTTCTAAGTGCGACGCGGTGATCAGAGGGAATCGGAGCAGCCCGCCCGTACTGGGGGTCGGGCGGGCACGCTTGGCCCCGCGATCGCGATTGGGGAACCGCGTGGGGGGTGACCGCCCACGCGGACCGGGTGCGGTATCCCGTACCGCACCCGGGGTGGTGCGGGAGGCGGCTTGTTGGGGGAGCGAGCCGCCTCCCGTTTTCGCGCTCGGCGGTGTTGCGCACGCACCACGTCGGGCAAGATCGATCAACGCGTAACCTTGAAACCGTCGTGGACATATCGGACGTATTCCCCTTGGCTGCCAGTTCACCACCGACAGTGCCCATCGGCAGGCGCTCGTTGGTCGTGCTGGCCGGATTGCCCGGCGCGGGCAAGAGCACGGTGTTGGGCAAGCTGCACGGCAGCGCGGGCGTTTCGACGCTGGACTCCGAGCAGGTCCGCGCCCGGTTGCGCAAGGTCCTGCCGGCCCGGCTGCCGTACCGCTACTACCGCCCGGTGGTGCACCTGGTGCACCGGACGCGCATCGCCTGGTTCTGCCTGCGAGCATCCGGCCCGGTCGTCGCGCACGAACCAGCCACCCGGGCCACCACCCGCGCGATGCTGCTGCTGTTCGGCTGGCTCACCGGGCGGCAACGGGTGCTGGTGTGGCTGCACGCCGAGCCGCGCGAGGCGCTGGCCGGGCAGCAGGCGCGCGGTCGGCTGATCCGCCCGAGGTCGTTCCTGCGGCACGTGCGGCGGGCCGAGGAGATGCATTGGAAGTTGCGCGACGGCCAGCCGCCGTACGGCTGGCACCGGGTGCACCTGTTCACCCGAGATCAGGTCGAGGACGGGCTCCAGCTGGACGTCGTAGCGTGACGTGCGTCCCGTTGTGCAGGGGGCCTGCGCCACCCGCTGTTGTCGATCGCTACCCTGGATATCTGGTGCTGCGGCTGGATGCCGCGGTGCCAGGCTGAAGAATCATCGAGCTGCGGGTGACTGGCAACAGGGTGTGCGTCCAGCTGAGCGCGCGGTTCGAAATGCGCAAGCGGCACCCCGCGGTCGTCACAACTTCCAAGTCGACAGCCGCCGATGACCCCGGACCTCCGGGCGGTAGTGCCGGGCCGTTTCCGCAATCCATCAGCCCCCTGCCGAATCCACCGAGGAGACCCGCGTTCAGCATGCCGACCTTCGACGAACTTGATCTCGACCCGCGCGTTCGCCAGACGCTCAGCGAGATCGGCTACGAGACCCCGTCGCCGATCCAGGAGAAGACCATCCCGCTGCTGCTGGAGGGCCGCGACGTGCTGGGCCTGGCCCAGACCGGCACCGGCAAGACCGCCGCGTTCGCACTGCCGATCCTGTCCCGGCTGGACCTGACGGCCACCGGTCCGCAGGCCCTGGTGCTCGCGCCCACCCGCGAGCTGGCGATCCAGGTCTCCGAGGCCTTCCAGCGCTACGCCGCGCACCTCCCCGACTTCCACGTGCTGCCCATCTACGGCGGCACCAGCTACGGCCCGCAACTGGGCGGCCTGCGCCGCGGCGCGCACGTCGTCGTCGGCACCCCCGGCCGGTTGATCGACCACCTGGACAAGGGCTCGCTCGACCTGGCCGGGCTCAAGCACCTGGTGCTCGACGAGGCCGACGAGATGCTGCGGATGGGCTTCATCGAGGACGTGGAGCGGATCCTGCAGTCCGTCCCGGCCAATCGGCAGGTGGCGCTGTTCTCGGCGACCATGCCCACCGCGATCCGCAAGATCAGCCAGTCCTACCTCAACGAGCCGGTCGAGATCTCGGTCAAGACCAAGACCAGCACCGCCACCAACATCAACCACCGGCACGTGCCGGTGCGCGGCGCCAACAAGCTGGACGCGCTGACCCGGATCCTCGAAGTCGAGACGTTCGACTCGATGATCGTGTTCGTCCGAACCAAGCAGCTCACCGAGGAACTCGCCGAGAAACTGCAGGCCCGCGGCTTCAGCGCGGCGGCGATCAACGGCGACATCGCGCAGGCGCAGCGGGAACGCACCATCGGCTACCTCCGGGACGGCCGGATCGACATCCTGGTGGCCACCGACGTCGCCGCCCGCGGCCTGGACGTCGAGCGCATCTCGCACGTGCTGAACTACGACATCCCGCACGACACCGAGTCCTACGTGCACCGCGTCGGCCGCACCGGTCGGGCCGGGCGCAGCGGGGAGGCGATCCTGTTCGTCTCGCCGCGCGAGCGGCACCTGCTGCGCTCCATCGAGAAGGCCACCCGGCAGCAGATCCCGCAGATGGAGCTGCCCAGCATCGACGCGGTCAACGACCGGCGACTGGCGAAGTTCGCGCAGGGCATCACCGACATCCTCGCCAAGGGCGGGCTGGAGGTGTTCCAGGACCTGGTGGCGGAGTACGAGCGCACCCACGACGTGCCGGCCGTGGAGATCGCGGCGGCGCTGGCCAGCATGGCGCAGGGCGACCGGCCGCTGCTGCTGGACCCCGAGCCGGTCGAGGCACCGACCCGCCACGAGGGCCCGCACTTCGAACCGGGCACCTCGGAAACCGAGACCTACCGGGTCGAGGTCGGCCGCCGCAACCGGGTCACCCCGCGGGCGCTGGTCGGGGCGCTGGCCAACGAGGGCGGCGTGCCCAGCAAGTACATCGGGCACATCGACATCCGCAACGAGCACACCCTGATCGAACTGCCCGCCGACCTGCCGGACGAGCTGCTGAGCAAGCTGCGCACCACCCAGGTCGCCGGGCGGGGCCTGCGGATCAGCCGGGCCGACGGCGAGTTCATCAGCCGCCGCCCGCGCCGCCCCGGCCGCGATCGGGATCGGGACAAGCCGCGCCCGCACCGCAAGGGCCAGCGCTCCCCGCAGCCGCGTTCGGTGGCGGGCAAGCGCCGCGAGGACTACTCGCGCAGCTGAGTCACCCGGAGTGGGGGCAATTTCTCGCGAAATTGCGCCCACCAGCCCACACCAGGCGGTATCCCCGGCCGGTTACCCTCGCATAGGTACCCAGATACATCCATCGACTCTGGAGCCCGTGAACCCGTGTTCGACACTCTCTCCGACCGGCTCACTTCGGTCCTGACGAACCTGCGCGGCAAGGGGCGGCTGTCCGAGGCCGACATCGACGCCACCGCGCGCGAGATCCGCATCGCCCTGCTCGAAGCCGACGTGGCGCTTCCCGTGGTGCGCAGCTTCATCAAGGGTGTCAAGGAGCGTGCCAAGGGCGCCGAGGTCTCGCAGGCGCTGAACCCGGCCCAGCAGGTCATCAAGATCGTCAACGAGGAACTGGTCACCATCCTCGGCGGCGAGACCCGCCGGTTGGAATACGCCAAGACGCCGCCGACCGTGCTCATGCTGGCCGGTCTGCAGGGTTCCGGTAAGACCACGCTGGCCGGCAAGCTCGCCAAGTGGCTCGCCGGACAGGGCCACACCCCGCTGCTGGTGGCCGCCGACCTGCAGCGCCCGAACGCGGTGAACCAGCTGCAGGTGGTCGGGGAGCGCGCCGGGGTGCCGGTTTTCGCGCCGGAGCCCGGCAACGGCGTCGGCGACCCGGTCGAGGTGTCCCGCAGCAGCATCGACGAGGCCCGCCGCGCGCAGCACGACATCGTCATCGTCGACACCGCCGGTCGGCTGGGCATCGACGAAGAGATGATGAAGCAGGCCGCCGACATCCGGGACGCGATCACCCCGGACGAGATCCTGTTCGTGCTGGACGCGATGATCGGTCAGGACGCGGTGAACACCGCCGAGGCCTTCCGCGACGGCGTCGGTTTCTCCGGCGTGGTGCTGACCAAGCTCGACGGCGACGCCCGCGGTGGTGCCGCCCTGTCGGTCCGCGAGGTCACCGGCCAGCCGATCATGTTCGCCTCCAGCGGCGAGAAGCTGGAGGACTTCGACGTCTTCCACCCGGACCGGATGGCCAACCGGATCTTGGGCATGGGTGACATGCTCACCCTCATCGAGCAGGCCGAACAGGTCTTCGACCAGGAGCAGGCCGAGCAGGCCGCGCAGAAGATCGGCACCGGCCAGCTCACCCTGGAGGACTTCCTGGAGCAGATGCAGGCGGTCCGCCGGATGGGCCCGCTGCAGAACCTGCTGGGCATGCTGCCCGGCGCCGGTCAGATGAAGGACCAGCTGGCCAACTTCGACGAGAAGAACCTGGACCGCATCCAGGCGATCATCCACGGCATGACGCCCGCCGAACGCAACGATCCCAAGATCATCAACGCCTCCCGCAGGCAGCGCATCGCCCGCGGCTCCGGGGTGGCCGTCAGCGACATCAACGACCTGGTCAACCGGTTCTTCGAAGCCCGCAAGATGATGCAGCAGATGGCCGGTCAGTTCGGCGGCTTCGGCGGCGGTCGCGTCAGCAAGACCCGCAACAAGGGCAAGAAGGGGAAGAAGGGCAGCAAGAAGGGGCGCGGCCCGACGCAGCCCAAGGGCATGCGCGGCGGCCTGCCCGGCGGCTTCCCCGGCCTGCCCCCGGGCGGCATGGGCACGCCCAGCGCGGGCCCGGACCTGTCCAAGCTGTCCGGCGGTATGAACGACCTGCCGCCCGGATTCGATCCGTCGAAGCTGAACTTCGGCAAGGACAAGTGACCGCGCTGCACCTGCGCGCCGTCGTGCTGCCCGACGGCGCGCAGCGCGAGCTGTGGATCCACGACGGGCGGATCAGCCTGGAGCCGGTGCCCGGTGCTTCGACGGTGTTCGACGGCGGTTACGTGCTGCCCGGCCTGGTCGACGCGCACTGCCACATCGGCATCGGCTCCGAAGGACCGGTCGAGCTCGACGAAGCCGCGGCCCAGGCGGAGATCGACCGCGACGCCGGAACGCTGCTGATCCGGGACTGCGGTGCACCGATCGACACCCGGCCGCTGCAGGAGCGCGCGGACCTGCCGAGGATCATCCGCGCGGGCAAGCACCTCGCCCGACCCAAGCGCTACATCCCGTACCTGGCCGACCAGCTGGAGCACGAGGAACAACTGCCCGCGGCGATCGCCGAGCAGGTCGAGTACGGCGACGGCTGGATCAAGCTCGTCGGCGACTGGATCGACCGGTCGGTGGGCGACCTCGCGCCGCTGTGGAGCGACGAGGTGCTGGTCGAGGCGATCTCGACGGCGCACCGGTTGGGCGCCCGGGTCACCGCGCACGTCTTCGGCGAGGCCGCGCTGCCCGGCCTGATCTCGGCTGGCATCGACTGCGTCGAACACGGCACCGGCCTGACCGACGACACGATCGAGCTGATGGCCCAGCACGGCACGGCGCTGGTCCCGACCCTGGTCAACGTCGAGAACTTCCCGTCGTTCGCGGCCGCCGCCACCAAGTACCCGGCCTACGCCGCGCACATCACCGACCTCTACGAACGGGCCGATCGAACGGTCGCCAAGGCGATCGAGGCGGGCATCCCGGTGTACGCGGGCACCGACGCGGGCGGTGGCGTCGAACACGGCGAGCTGGCCGATGAGGTGATCGCGTTGCACCGGGTCGGGATGTCCGCCGAGCAGGCGCTCGGTGTCGCGTCCTGGGCCGCCCGCGAGTGGCTGGGCTGGTCCGGGCTGGAGCACGGCGCCCCAGCCGACCTGGTCTGCTACGACGCGGACCCGCGCAAGGACCTGACGGTCCTGCGCCACCCCGAGCGCATCGTCCTGCGCGGCAACCTCATGTCCTGAACGACCGCCGACCCCAGGCCGCCGCGGGGCTGATTCTTCGGTTCCGCGTGAAATCGCCATCCCTACCACCTGCGCCGACTTGCCGAACACGATCAAGAACAGGCTCTAAGGTGGATCCTGTCGAGGGGAGCGAGCGTGGGGGAGCAGCCCGAGCGGGATCGCCCGGAGTTCCCGGCGGGGAAGCAGCCGGGAGAACCGGCTCCGGAACCGGTGGTGCCATTCGCCCAACCCATGCGACCGGCGGACGACACCACCGACCAGGATCTGCACCCGCGGTTCTGGGAAGCACAGCTGGAAGCGGCCCGCCGCGGGTCGCTCGCCTGGGGCTTGGCCGCGTTCTTCATCGGCTACGGCGGCTACTACCTGGCGGTGCTGATCCTCAACGCGGTCCGACCGGAGCGCGCCAACGGATTCGACCCGACCGCGCCGCCGCAAACCGGCCCGCTGCTGCTGTTGGCCTTCACCCCGAACATCCTGCTCGGCCTGGTGCCCGCGGTGTTCTCCTGGTGGCGGGGCAGGGGGTTGCGCTCGGATTTCGGCATCCTGCCGAAGCTGCGCGACCTCAAGGTGGGCCTGGCCTGCGGCGGTATCGCGCTGCTCGGCTCCTGGATGCTGACGCTGGTGATCATCGCCATCTACGGGCCGCCACCGGAGACCGATCTGGCCCGGCTGATGCAGGGTGAACGAACCGTTTGGCTGTTCCTGTTCGCGCTGTTCGCCTTCCTGGGCGCCCCGCTGACCGAGGAACTGCTCATGCGCGGCGCGCTGTGGGGAGCCCTGGAGCACTACCGCATTCCGCGATACGCGATCTTGGTCCTGACCGCGCTGATCTTCGCACTGATTCACCAGGAAGTGTGGCGCACGCCGGTGTTGTTCGTCGGCGGTCTGGCGATCGGCATGGCGCGGATGATCACTGGTCGGGTCGCGGCGAGCATGATCGCCCACGCGACGAACAACTTCCTGCCCGCGCTGCTGCTGTTCGCCGTCGCCGGGTGAAATACGGTGCCGCGCGCTGCACCGACGGGGGTAACCTGACGACTCCGCCGGTGTCCGCACGCCGACATCGCCAGGCAGACCCGGGCAACCGGCCCGGTCGCCGATCGGCACCACGGAGGCGCCCGTGACCACACCGCAGCAGCCAGACCCCGCCGGGAACGTGTCACCACTATCCGGATCACCAGCACCCGGGCCACCATTACCCGGGCCACCGGGGGCTGCGGCGGTCCGGACCCACCGGTGGGGGCTCGGTGCGTTCTTCTTCGCCCAAGCGGTCTTCGTGCTGGTGTCGGTGACGCTGGCGGCCGCGCTGGGCAGTCCGGACGCGTTGGCGCTGGTCCTGATGCTGGTGCTGCCGACGGTGTTGGCCGCAGCGGTGGCCGTGGTGATCACCGTGGTGCGCGGCAACGGTCCGCGGCTGGACTTCGGCCTGCAGTGGCACTGGTCGGACGTGACCACCGGGCTGGCCATCGGCGGCATCGGCGTGGTCACCACCACCATCGCGACGATGCTGTGGATGCAGTGGGTGGGACAGGACAACGCGCAGTCCACGGTCAGCAGCCTGCTCGACGGCGTCAAGCTGCCACCGGTGCTGGCGGTGGTGATCTTCCTGCACATCTGGCTGGTCGCCCCGCTGTGCGAGGAGTTGCTCTACCGCGGGCTGCTCTGGGGTGCGATGGAACGGCTGCGCTGGAGCCAGCTGAACGTGTTCGTGCTCAGCACGGCGGTCTTCGCGATCGGCCACCTGGAACCGGAACGCACCGCCCTGCTGCTGGTGATCGCGATTCCGATCGGTGTCGCCCGAATGGTCACCGGCCGACTGACCGCGAGCGTGGTCGCGCACCAGGTGAACAACTTCCTGCCCGCACTGGGCCTGCTGCTCCTCTCCTTCGGCCTCCTACCGGCCTGAGTGGAGGTGCGCGGTAGCGGGGCGGACGCATCTGGCACAATAGGTTGCTGTTCGCCGCGAGGGGTCCCTCTCACCGCTCGTGGCCGATTGACGTACGAGCATTCCAATCCGCTGCCCCACGCGGGTTCGGTGTGCTCACCGGAGCACTAACGAGAGTCTGAGGAGCACCAGCACCCGTGGCTGTGAAGATCAAGCTCGCGCGGATCGGCAAGATCCGGGAGCCGCACTACCGCATCGTCGTCGCCGACGCCCGGACCCGCCGCAACGGCCGGGCCATCGAGACGATCGGGCAGTACCACCCGAAGCAGAACCCGAGCGGCATCATCGTCAACTCGGAGCGGGTGCAGTACTGGCTGGGTGTCGGGGCACAGCCGACCGACCCGGTGCGCAACCTGCTGGAGATCACCGGCGACTGGCAGAAGTTCAAGGGTCTGCCGGGCGCGGAGGGTCGTCTGAAGGTCGCCGAGCCGAAGCCGAGCAAGCAGGAGCTGTTCGAGGCCGCGCTGGCGGCCGCTGGCTCGGAGCCCACCACCGAGGCCACCACCCCGAAGAAGCGGGGCGGCGGTAAGAAGGCCGAGGACAAGGCCGAGGAGCAGAAGTCCGAAGAGGGTCAGGCGTGACAGTCCTCGCGGACGCGCTTGAGCACCTGGTGCGCGGCATCGTCGACCATCCCGACGATGTCCGCGTGCAGCTGCTCACGACCCGACGCGGTCGCACCCTGGAGGTGCACGTGAACCCGGACGACCTGGGCAAGGTCATCGGTCGCGGTGGGCGCACCGCGACCGCGCTGCGGACCGTGATGTCCGGCATCGGTGGCCGCGGTATCCGGGTCGATGTGGTCGACACCGACCGCTGACCAAGAGCATGAGCGAACCCGAGGTGCAGACCCTCGCCGTCGGCCGCATCGTCCGGCCGCACGGCGTGCGGGGGGAGCTTGTCGTCGAGGTGCTCACCGACAGCCCTGAGTTGCGGTTCGCTCCCGGCTCGGTGCTCGGTGTCCAACGGCGCGGCGTGGTCAGCGCGCAGAACCTGACGGTGGTAGCCGCTCGGCAGCATGCCGGGCGGCTACTCGTGCAAGCGGCGGGTGTCGACGGCCGGGAGGCGGCCGAGGACCTGCGCGGTGCGGTGCTCACGATCAGCTCCGAGGACCTCGAACCCACCGGCGACCCGGACGAGTTCCACGACCACGAGCTGACCGGGCTGCGGGTCGTGCGGGTGTCCGGCACCGAGGTGGGCACGGTGCAGGAGGTGGTGCACACCTCCGCTGGCGAGCTGCTGGCCGTGCGCACCGCCGAAGACCAGGAGGTCCTGGTGCCGTTCGTGGCCGAGATCGTCCCCTCGGTCGATCTCGCGGCCGGTCGCGTCATCGTGGATCCGCCCGAAGGCCTGCTCGACTGACGTGGCCCTGGACCACCGCGACGCGGACCAGGTTCGTGCTCGTGAGTGAAATGCTGGTTCTCACCGGAACGGCCGCTCACGAGCAGAAGACCAGAGACAGGCACTGAAGACCCCATGCGCATCGACGTCATCACCATCTTCCCCGACTACCTGAACCCGCTGCGGGAAGCGCTGCTGGGCAAGGCCATCGAGCGCGAGCGGATCTCGGTCGAAGTGCACGATCTGCGGAACTGGACGCACGACGTGCACCGGGCGGTGGACGACAGCCCCTACGGCGGCGGTCCCGGCATGGTGATGAAACCGCAGGTCTGGGGCGAGGCGCTGGACAGCATCTGCGGCACCGATGCCGCTTCGATGCCGCGGCTGGTGGTGCCGACCCCGGCCGGGCGGCCGTTCGACCAGCGCACCGCGATCCGCTGGGCGGCCGAACCGTGGCTGGTGTTCGCCTGCGGCCGCTACGAGGGCATCGACCAGCGGGTGATCGACGACGCCGCGACGCGGATGCCGGTGGAAGAGGTCTCCATCGGCGACTACGTGCTGGTGGGTGGCGAGGTCGCCGCGCTGGTGATGATCGAGGCGGTGGCGCGGCTGCTGCCCGGTGTGCTGGGCAACCCGCTGTCGGCCGAGCAGGACTCGTTCTCCGACGGACTGCTCGAAGGCCCCTGCTACACCCGCCCCGAGGTGTGGCGCGGGCATGCCGTCCCGGACGTGCTGCGCTCCGGCAACCATGCCGCGATCGCGCGCTGGCGCCGCGATCAGGCGCTGGCCAGGACCTATCGGCGACGCCCCGATCTGCTCGCCGCGTTGCCCGCGGGGACCCTGGACGCGGCCGACCGGGCCCAACTCGATAGGCTGCGCGAGTCGGAGCATTCCGACGAGTCCCGGGATGCCGGAGACGCGCCGCGCTGACCCAGTGTCGGCGGGGTCGGTTCAGACACCGAAAAGCGGATCTGGCACACTGGAACGGTTGATGCAGCCGGACATCACGTTCGGCGGGCTCACGAGCAAGTTCACCCCGTGTCAGGCGGTGCCCACCAATCGGTCGGGTCATCGACATGCGAGAACACGGGTGCCTTCGACACGGATGAGGACGGACCACCGATGAACACCCTGGACGCGCTGGACGCCCAGTCGTTGCGTTCCGACATTCCGGCCTTCCGGCCTGGCGACACGCTGAAGGTTCACGTCCGCGTCATCGAGGGTTCGCGCGAGCGGATCCAGGTCTTCCAGGGCGTGGTCATCCGTCGACACGGCGATGGTCTCCGGGAGACCTTCACCGTGCGCAAGGTTTCCTTCGGTGTCGGTGTGGAGCGGACGTTCCCGGTGCACACCCCGAACATCGCGCAGATCGAGGTCGTGGCGCGCGGTGATGTTCGGCGGGCCAAGCTGTACTACCTGCGCGACCGGCGCGGCAAGGCCGCGAAGATCAAGGAGAAGCGCGAAACCGCGTCGGCTTCCTGATCAACGCTTGACGTAGAACGTGACTGGTCCAGGTGCGTGCACCTGGACCAGTCGCATTCCCGCCCCGGAGTGCCCTGCCCCGGAGTGCCCCGCCCTGAAGTGCGGAGCGCAGCGGCGTGCACTGTCCACCTTCGAGTGATCACCAGCGGGTTTGATCGGCCTCGGGTGGCCAGCTCGAATCGGGTTTACCGGAAAAGAGCACGTCAAAGCGGCTCCACGGGGTGGTCGAATCCGTTGCCCGAGCCGGGGGAGCGCGTCGACCCCCAACAGGGTTCCAGTAGCCTGGCCGGGTGGCCGACGTCATGCGCAGCGGATCAGCGGAAGACCCACACGACGCAGAGCACCGAAGCGGTGCTCCGAGCGAGTCTGGGGACGGTTCTCACCGCCGCAAGCCCAAGGGCAAGAAGAAGGGCTCGTTCTGGCGCGAGCTGCCCATCCTGATCGTCACGGCGCTGGTGTTGACGGTGCTCATCCAGGCGTTCCTGGCCAGGGTGTACGTGATCCCGTCGCAGTCGATGGAGCAGACCCTGCACGGGTGCACCGGCTGCAACAACGACCGGGTGCTGGTGGACAAGGTCTCCTACCGGTTCACCGATCCGGAGCCGGGCGATGTGGTGGTGTTCCGCGGCCCGCAGCCCTGGGTGCAGAACGAGTTCGAGACCGAGGAGACCACCAACCCGGTCGCCAAGGCGCTCCAGGGCGCGGCGTCGCTGCTGGGATTCGGCGCCCCGGACGAGAAGGACTTCGTCAAGCGGGTGATCGCCGTCGGCGGTCAGACCGTGGAGTGCTGCGATGCGCAGAACCGGGTGCTGGTCGACGGCAAGCCGCTCAACGAGCCCTACCTGTTCTGGGAGCCCGGGCGCGGCGTCGGGCAGGACGAGTTCAAGCCGGTGACGGTCCCGCCCGGATATCTGTGGGTGATGGGAGACAACCGCAATGACTCGGCCGACTCGCGGGTGCAGGGCGGCGGTGGCGTCGACGGTGCCGTGCCGGTGGAGAACGTGATCGGCAAGGCCCAGGTGATCGTGCTGCCGCCGACCCGCTGGCAGAGCATCCCGGAGCCGAACCCGCAGTCCACCGCGCTGGGTGCCCCCGGCTGGCAGGCCGGGGTGCCGGTGGGCGCCGGTTTCGCCGCGGCGTTCCCCACGGTCTGGGCGGGTCGTAGGCTCGTCGGTGTGGTGCGCAAGCGACGGTCACCGGAGTGACATCGACGTGGCGGTGACGGAGTTCCGGCCGCCGAGGTCGGTGATCCGGCGCAGCACTGGTAGCTGGGCTCTTCAGAGCGCGTTGGACCGCCGGGGACTCGGGCCGGTGGCAGGTGTGGACGAGGCCGGGCGCGGCGCGTGCGCGGGCCCGCTCGTGGTGGCCGCGTGCGTGCTCAAGCCGGGTGACGCGCGGCGCTTCGACGGGCTGACGGATTCGAAGGTGCTCTCGGAGGCCGAACGGGAGCGGTTGTACGACCGCATAACCGCGTGGGCGCTGGGCTGGTCAACCATCGTGATCCCCGCCGAGGAGGTCGACGCGCTCGGCATCCACGTGGCGAACCTGGAGGGCATGCGGCGCTCGGTCGCGCAGCTGAACCTGCATCCCGGCTACGTGCTGACCGACGGCTTCCGGGTGCAGGGGCTGCCTTCGCCCAGTGTGGCTGTGGTGAAGGGCGATCTGGTAGCGGCCTGTGTGTCTGCGGCGTCGGTGCTGGCGAAAGTGACCCGGGACCGGTTGATGGCCGAGCAACTGCACACCGGCTTCCCGGACTACGGGTTCGACGAGCACAAGGGCTACACCACCCCGGTGCACTCGGCGCGGCTGAAGCGGTTCGGGCCTTGCGCGGAGCACCGGTGGTCTTACGCGAACGTGGTGGCCGCAGCGCAGCGGCACGGGATGCGCTCGCCGCGAACAGTAACCAGCAAGCCTGGCTTGTTCGATGCTTCTGACGGGGATGTGGTGGACAATGAGGCGTCGTAGTCCGAACGGCAACGCAGAAGGGCTCGCACAGCGATGAGCGCCGAGGATCTCGAAAAGTACGAGACCGAGATGGAGCTGCAGCTCTACAAGGAGTATCGCGACATCGTCGGGCAGTTCACCTATGTGGTGGAGACCGAGCGGCGCTTCTACCTGGCCAACGTGGTGGACGTGCAGGTGCGCAACTCCGATTCGGAGGTCTACTTCGAGGTGGCGATGTCGGACGCGTGGGTTTGGGACATGTACCGGCCGGCGCGTTTCGTCAAGAACGTGCGAGTGATCACGTTCAAGGACGTCAATGTGGAAGAACTGGACAAACCGGATCTCCGGCTGCCGGAGAGCGGTCCATTCGGTTCCTGAGCCAGGCGAGCACGCTCGGGCGGTCTTCGGCCGCCCGAGCGTTTTCTTTTTGAAGATTTCTCGGGGAGGTTTCTCGGCTGGCAGTTCGCGGCTTAACCACCCGTGTAGTGGGGTTGCGCGTGGCGGATCTGCCGAATCGCATTGATTTTCTCCGGTGCGCCGAGCTGTCCCCATTCTTCCGGGTGAGCCGAGTTGTCCACAGGGGACCGGTTTATCCACAGATTTCGGATTGGTACTGGTGATCGGCGCCGAATCAAGGCACGTTGGATGCATCGACCGTGCTCGGATCCGTTGGCGTGCTGGGTGAAAACCGCTCATGAATCCCTCGGAGACCGGCGCGGAATTCCGAAATGCCGAACCGAGGAGGAAAGTCGTGCGCCGGAAAAAGATCGTAGGCCCGCTGTCGGACTACGCCAGCGAGGGCCGCAGACATGCGTTGGGCGTCGAAGGGGAGCGGCTGGCGGCCGCGCACCTGGAACATCGCGGGCTGACCGTGCTGGACCGGAATTGGCAGTGCCCGCAAGGAGAACTCGACATCGTCGCCACCGATGGCGACACCGTGGTCTGCTGCGAGGTGAAAGCCCGCTCCGGCGTCGACTACGGCGGGCCGCTCTACGCGATCGCGCCGGAGAAGATCAACCGGATCCGCAGCGTGGCGCGGTCCTGGCTCGCCGCCCGCGAGCTGGTCGGGTGCCGGGTGCGCTTCGACGTCGTGTCGGTGCTGTGGCCACCGGGAAAGCAGGCCCGCATCAAGCACCTTGAGGGGGTGTTCTAGATGGCACTGCGGCGAACCTGGGCCGTCGCGCTGTTCGGTGTGGACGGTGTGCTGGTCGAGATCGAGGCGGACGTGCGCAAGGGCGGCCTCCCATCGGTGCAGCTGCTCGGACTGCCCGACACCGCCCTGCAGGAATCGAAGAACCGGGTGCGCGCGGCGATCCAGAACTGCCGGGAGGACTGGCCGGCGAGCTGCGTGACGCTGGCGCTGTCCCCGGCCGCGCTGCCCAAGACCGGGACCTCGTACGACTTGGCGCTGGCCTGCGCGGTGCTGGCCGGTGCCGAGCTGGTGCCGCCCCACCGGCTGGCGGGCACGGTGTTGTTCGGCGAATTGGCTCTGGACGGGCGTATTCGGCCGATCCGAGGGCTGCTCCCAGCGCTGCTGACGGCGCGCAAGGCGGGCATGCGTCGTGCCGTGGTGCCTGCGGACGGGCTGGCCGAGGCGCACCTGGTGGAGGGCATCGAGGTGCTGGGCGCCGGGCACCTGCGCGATGTGGTGGCCTGGCTGCGCGAACTCGGCGAGCTCGACCGCTATCCGCCGCCAGCCGACGCGCCACCGGTCGAGGACCTGCCGGATCTCGCTGATGTGCTGGGCCAGCCGGAGGCGCGCTGGGCGCTGGAGGTCGCGGCGGCGGGCGGTCATCACCTGCTGATGGTCGGTCCGCCGGGCACCGGCAAGACGATGCTGGCCAAGCGGCTGTGCGGGCTGCTGCCGAACCTGACCGGGCAGGAAGCGCTGGAGGTCACCGCGATCCGTTCGGTGGCCGGTGACCTCGCCGAGTCGGCGGCGCTGATCCGGACCCCGCCGTTCGTGGCGCCGCACCCGTCGCTGTCGATTCCGGCGCTGATCGGCGGCGGCACCGGCTGGGCCAGACCTGGCGCGGTCAGCCGGGCGCATCGAGGCGTGCTGCTGTTGGACGAGGCCTGCGAACTGGGACCGAAACGATTGGAGGCGTTGCGAACCGCATTGGAGGAAGGCGAGGTCCGGCTGGCTCGCCGCGATGGAACGCTGCGCTACCCGGCGCGGTTCCAGCTGGTCCTGGCGACGAATCCGTGTCCGTGCGCACCAGCGCGGGACCTGGACTGCCAATGCCCACCGCAGGTCCGGCGGCGCTACCTCGGCAAGCTGTCCGGGCCGCTGCTGGACCGGGTGGACCTGCGGGTTCGGATGCGGCCGATCACCGCGATGACGGTCCACAGTGGTGCCGAACCGGAAGGCACCGCAGTGGTGCGCGAACGGGTGGAGGCCGCACGGGACGCGGCGCGGCAGCGGTGGTCCGAACACGGCTGGCAGACCAACACCGAGGTGCCCGGACCGGTGCTGCGACGTGAATTCGCGCTGCCCATCGAGGCCACGGCCCTGCTGGATCGTGGTCTGGAGGTCGGTGCGATCACGGCTCGCGGCGCCGACCGGTGTCTGCGGGTCGCCTGGACGCTGGCCGATCTCGACGGGCGGGACAAACCGGACGCCGAGCACGTGGCGGCGGCTTTGGAGTTCCGGGATCGGAGGGCGGCGTGATGACCAGGTGGGAAACAACGGGAGCGAAGGCGAGGCGTGAGTTGCTTCTCGCGCGGGCTTTTTTGGTCGCCGTTGCCGAGCCACCCGCTCCGGCGTTGGCCGGGTTCGTCGCCGAGCACGGCCCGTGCCGGGCGGTCGGCATCATCCAGAAGGACAAGGCCCCTCCGGAGGTCACCGCGGAGGTCGAGGCTCGTCGAGAACACATCTCGGGCGAAAAACTCCTGGTGGAGGCGGAGTCCGCCAGTGTGCGGCTCATCGTGCCGGAAGACCCCGAGTGGCCGTGCGAGGCGTTCGCCAGTTTGTCCGGGGCCAGATCGGTCGACCTGCCGGGGATGGCCGAGCCGATCGCGCTGTGGGTCCGGGGCAAGGCGGCATTGGCGGAGGCGATGCGGCAGACGGTGGCGGTCGTCGGCGCCAGGGCCGCGTCCGGCTACGGCGAGCACGTGGCGGCGGAGTTCGGCCACGGGTTGGCCGGGGCGGGCTTCACCGTCGCATCCGGGGCGGCGTACGGCATCGACGGGGCCGCGCACCGGGGCGCGCTCGCCGCCGGTGGCCTGACGGTGGCGTTCCTGGCCTGCGGCGTCGACATCGACTACCCGGCCGGGCACAGCAGGCTGCTGCGCGCCATTGCCGAGCAAGGGGCTGTCGTGAGCGAATACCCGCTGGGCACACCGCCGCGCAAGCACCGTTTCCTGGTGCGCAACAGGCTGATCGCGGCGGCCGGTCGTGCCACCGTGGTGGTCGAGGCGGGAGCGCGCAGCGGCGCCGCCAACACCGCGAACACCGCCGATGCGTTGGGGCGACCGGTGTTGGCCGTGCCTGGGCCGGTGACCTCGAAGAACTCGGTGGGATGCCACGGCATGGTGCGCTCCGGCCAGGCCGTGCTGGTCACGCGCACCGAGGAGATCCTCGAAGCGCTGAGCCCGCTCGGTGCCCAACCGTCCGTCGAAATCCCAAGCCAGGCCCGCCGAACCGACGGTCTGCATCCTCATGCGAGGCGCCTGCACGATGCGCTGACCGGCATGGACTGCGCCAGTGCGGAGGAACTCGCACGGGATTCGGGGCTGCCGCTGGGCAAAGTCCGGGCATTGCTGCCGGAACTGGAGTTGGCGGGATTCGTGGCGCGATCCGAACGGGGGTGGTCGACAACGCCATGACGACGGCAGCCGGGTGACGCTCGACGTCGCGGTCGTGACGGTCGCCGGGTTCCGCCACGTAAGAGCTCGCGCGGATTGGGCGTAGCGGGGGTGGTCGTCAGGCAAGCGGTGTGAGCCGCTTCCCGCCGCTCTCGCAGCTTGCACCGCTGCGGGTTCTCAGGGGTTTTCTCGCGAGGGCAGCCCCGACGTGGCGGACATACGTGGTGTCGGGGATCCCGGAGTCGAGAAGGCCTCTGAGGCTCCGCTAGCCGCACCGCCACCCAAACCAACCCGCACACTTTCCAAGACGAGCCAGTCGCGATCATGAAACGGGCGTGGCGAGCTTGACCGACGCCGGTGCAACGGCGAGCGTCGGAGCATGGCCAGAAAAGGTTCCGCCGAATCGAGACGACCGGATCTCCGGGCGGCTCGCGCGAAACTGCCCGAATCGCTCGGTGCCGCGGTCGATGCGTTCGAACGGCACCTCGCGGCCGAACGCGGGCTGTCCCGGCACACCGTTCGCGGATACATCGGCGACGTCGTCGCGCTGCTGAGCCACCTGGCGGGCTCGGCGGACGACGCAGTCCTTGCTGCGCTGGACATTTCCGTCTTGCGGGAATGGTTATCGGCGCAACACGCGCAGGGTACGAGCCGGGCGACGCTCGCTCGGCGGACCGCTTCGGCCCGCACGTTCACCGGCTGGGCGGTGGGCGCCGGGCTGCTGTCCACCGACCCCGGCCCGCGGCTTGCCGTGCCGTCGAAACAGCGGAAACTGCCTGCGGTGCTGCGCGCCGACCAGGCCGGTGCGGCGATGCGGGCTTCGGCGATGGGTGCGGAACAAGGAGATCCGGTGGCCTTGCGGGATCACGCGGTGGTCGAGCTCCTGTACGCCACCGGGGTCCGGGTCGCTGAGCTCTGCGGGCTGGACGTGGACGACATCGACCGCGAACACCGGCTGATCCGCGTAATCGGTAAAGGTGACCGGGAACGCGCTGTGCCGTTCGGCGTACCAGCGGATCAGTCGATCAGCCGATGGCTTTCGGCCGGTCGGCCGAAGTTGGTTCGAGAAACGTCTGGCGCCGCATTGTTCCTGGGTGTCCGAGGTGGACGGCTCGACCCCCGTACGGTGCGGCGCACCGTGCACGATGCGGTCGAAGCGGTCTCCGGCGCCCCGGATGTCGGACCGCACGGGCTGCGGCATTCGGCTGCGACCCATTTGCTGGAGGGCGGTGCGGACCTCCGTAGCGTTCAGGAGTTGCTTGGTCACGCTACGCTCGCAACGACCCAGCTTTATACCCACGTGACCGTTGAACGGTTGAAGGCGATCCATGACCGAACCCACCCCCGTTCCTGACCACGCCGGGGGCGGCGCCGACAGGGCGGCCGCGAGATCGACCTCGGTACCGGTGACCGCCCGTGATCGAAGCGGCGCGGCCAACGGCCATGTCCACGGCGGCGCGCCGCGGCGGGGACTGTCCCTGGCGACCGCCGAGCCCGCCGTGGGCACGGACCAGCGCACCGCCGACGAGATCGAAGCCGGCATCGTCGCGCTGTGGCAGGCGTTCGGGCAGCGACGCGACCAGGAACTGCGGGATCGCTTGGTGCTGCACTACGCGCCGCTGGTCAAGTACGTGGCTGGTCGGGTGGGCACCGGACTGCCATCGCACGTCGAGGTCTCGGATCTGATCCAGTCCGGGATCTTCGGCCTGGTCGACGCGATCGAGAAGTTCGAACCGGAACGCGGGCTGAAGTTCGAGACCTATGCGATGCAGCGCATCCGCGGCGCGATCCTCGACGACCTGCGCGCCCAGGACTGGGTGCCGAGGTCGGTGCGCAGCCGGGCGCGCGATGTGGAGCGCGCGTTGGAACGGCTCGAAGCGAAGTTGCAGCGCACCGCGACCGACGCCGAACTGGCCACCGAACTGGAACTGTCCCTCGACGAGCTGCGCGAACTGTTCGCGCAGTTGCAGATGACCAGCGTGATCGCGCTGGACGACCTGATCGGCGCCGGACCGGCGCAGGCGTCGCTGGCCGAGACGCTGCCCGACGACCGGGCCGAAGATCCGGTGGCGGCCCTGGTGGACCGGGACAGCCGACGCCAGTTGGCGGAGGCGGTGGAGCGGCTCAGCGAGCGGGACCGGGTGGTCGTCACGCTCTACTACTTCGAGAACCTGACGCTGGCCGAGATCGGCAAGGTGCTCGGCGTGACCGAATCCCGGGTCTGCCAACTGCACACCCGGGCGGTCCTTCGCCTGCGAACCAAACTCACCGAACAGAACTGAACGCACCCCACGATCGGGGCGAGGTGAAGGTCACCTTCAACCAAGTAAGTTGGCGATAGGTGCCCTTCACCTCGCGCTCGAACGGAGAACGCCAGGGTCGCCGGGCGGCGCTGGCCAGCCGGGGTCAGGTCCATGGGAGCAGGCGGACGTGGCCGTAGCCGAGGAGGCGCAGCGGGTCGAGGTAGTCCAGCCGTCGTCGGGCACCCCAGTGCAGGCAGGTTCCGGACGGCTCGGCGGCGCACTCCAGATGACCGGATTCCAGGTGGCCGATCGGCTGCCCGCGCGTGACCTGGTCGCCGACCGCGACCACCGGGGCGACCGGTTCGTAGGTGGTGCGCAGGCCATCGACGTGCTCGATCGACACCAGGTTGCGATCCACCATCCAGCCCGCGTACACCACCAGGCCGTCTCCGGCGGCCAGCACCGGCTGGCCGACCTCGCCGATGAGATCGACGCCCCGGTGTCCGGGACCGTACTGGTGCTCCGGGGCCTCGAACGGCCGCGCCACCGCGGGCGGCGGGGCCAGCGGCCAGCCGAACCGCGAGTCCGGCACCGACACGGCCGCGGCGCGAGGAGCGGCCGGTGACCGGCCGGGCGGCTCGGCGGGTGCCGCGGGCAGCCCCATCGAACCGGCGGTGAACCCGCAGCACAGCAAAGTGGAGATCAACAGGCGCATGACTCCACGGTGGCCGCGGACGACCCCCGGTGAACAGGGGGAAATCGAAATCTGTGGACAAACCAGCCGGCTGTGGACAACTCGTACGCCACGATCGGGTCAGCCGGGCCGTCCAGTACACTGTCAACGCGGTTTCGTGTCCGCACGGACCGACTTCGCGTGCCCGCACGCCACGCCTGCGCAGGTAGCCCGACCGTCACGGTCGGCCACCAGGTGGCACAGTACCGAGTCCAACACCTCGGCAGCTGCTGCTCCCAGCAGGGTGCCGGTGCTCTCGCGGTCCCGAGTTCCTCACCGAACCCGGGCGGGGGCAGCCGGGCGGGCACCAGGGCGACGGGCCACCCGGCTCGTCGCGGCAACCGAATCGCGCGCCCCCCCGGCGCGGCCCCCAAAA